>NZ_WSPD01000020.1:0-78459 GCF_026319105.1 Enterobacter sp. HSTU-ASh6
ATGGTGATACCACGAGCTTTTTCTTCTGGTGCGTTATCGATCTGGTCGAATGCACGAGCAGAACCACCGTAGGTTTTAGCCAGAACGGTAGTGATTGCAGCAGTCAGGGTAGTTTTACCATGGTCAACGTGGCCGATAGTACCAACGTTGACGTGCGGTTTTGTACGTTCAAATTTTTCTTTAGACACGGCTATATTCCTTACTATAGTGCTCTCCCCTTGGGAGAGAGCACGGGACTTAGGTTTTAATCCTGTGGATTACTTACCACGGGCTTCAATAACGGCCTGAGCAACGTTGTTAGGCGCATCATCATACTTCAGGAATTCCATGGTGTATGATGCACGACCTTTGGTCAGAGAACGCAGCTGAGTTGCATATCCGAACATTTCAGACAGCGGAACTTCAGCGTGGATCTTAACGCCAGTCACTTCGGATTCCTGACCACGCAGCATACCGCGACGACGGCTCAAGTCACCGATAACGTCACCGGTGTTCTCTTCAGGAGTTTCTACTTCAACCTTCATGATTGGCTCAAGCAGAACTGGTTTTGCTTTCTTAAAGCCTTCTTTAAAGGCAATAGACGCAGCCAGTTTAAACGCCAGTTCAGAGGAGTCAACGTCGTGGTAAGAACCGAAGTGCAGACGGATACCCATGTCAACAACCGGATAGCCAGCCAGAGGGCCCGCTTTCAGCTGTTCCTGGATGCCTTTATCAACGGCTGGGATGTATTCGCCAGGAATTACACCACCTTTGATGTCGTTGATGAACTCGTAACCTTTCGGGTTAGAGCCCGGCTCCAGTGGGTACATGTCGATCACAACGTGACCGTACTGACCGCGACCACCAGACTGCTTAGCGTGTTTACCTTCGATATCGGTAACTTTCGCGCGAATCGCTTCGCGGTAAGCAACCTGAGGTTTACCCACGTTCGCTTCAACGTTGAATTCACGCTTCATACGGTCAACGATGATGTCCAGGTGCAGTTCACCCATACCAGCGATGATGGTCTGGTTAGATTCTTCATCAGTCCATACGCGGAATGATGGGTCTTCTTTCGCCAGACGGCCCAGAGCCAGACCCATTTTTTCCTGGTCAGCTTTGGTTTTTGGTTCAACTGCGATGGAGATTACCGGCTCTGGGAACTCCATACGCTCCAGAATGATTGGGTGATCCGGGTCACACAGGGTGTCACCAGTGGTCACGTCTTTCAGACCGATAGCGGCAGCGATGTCGCCCGCACGAACTTCTTTGATCTCTTCACGTTTGTTAGCGTGCATCTGTACGATACGGCCAAAACGTTCACGCGCCGCTTTCACGGAGTTCAGGATGGTGTCACCGGAGTTAACCACACCAGAGTATACGCGGAAGAAGGTCAGGTTACCCACGAATGGGTCGGTAGCAATTTTGAACGCCAGTGCAGAGAATGGCTCTTCGTCGCTTGCGTGACGCTCAGCCGGAGTATCTTTACCGTCGTCCAGGATGCCGTTGATCGCAGGAACGTCAACCGGGGATGGCAGGTAGTCAACTACCGCATCCAGCATCGCCTGAACACCTTTGTTCTTGAACGCAGAACCACAGGTTACCAGGATGATTTCGTTGTTCAGAACGCGCTGACGCAGAGCTTTTTTGATCTCTTCTTCAGTCAGTTCTTCACCACCCAGGTATTTCTCCATCAGCTCTTCAGAAGCTTCAGCAGCGGATTCGATCAGGTTCTGGTGCCATTCGTCAGCCAGGTCCTGCATTGCAGCTGGGATATCTTCGTATTCGAAGGTAACGCCCTGGTCTGCATCGTTCCAGTTGATGGCTTTCATTTTCACCAGGTCGATAACGCCGGTGAAGCCTTCTTCAGCACCAATTGCCAGCTGCAGCGGAACAGGGTTCGCGCCCAGACGGGTTTTGATCTGGCCAACAACTTTCAGGAAGTTAGCACCCATACGGTCCATTTTGTTAACGAACGCGATGCGTGGAACTTTATATTTGTTCGCCTGACGCCATACGGTTTCAGACTGTGGCTGAACACCACCAACTGCGCAATAAACCATTACCGCGCCGTCAAGAACACGCATGGAACGTTCTACTTCGATGGTGAAGTCAACGTGCCCTGGGGTGTCGATGATGTTTACGCGATGCGGTTCATACTGCTTAGCCATACCTGACCAGAATGCAGTAGTCGCTGCGGAGGTGATAGTGATACCACGCTCCTGCTCCTGTTCCATCCAGTCCATGGTGGCTGCGCCGTCATGAACTTCACCGATTTTGTGGTTTACACCGGTGTAGAACAGAATACGTTCGGTAGTAGTGGTTTTACCGGCGTCGATGTGCGCACTGATACCGATGTTACGGTAGCGTGCGATGGGTGTTGTACGAGCCATTTGATTCCTCGTTTATATCTTTAGACGTTCAGTTAAGTTACCCAGAGCGGGCGGCTTCTCTGAAGCGCCCGCCTGGTGACTAATACTCCGAAGGGATTACCAACGGTAGTGTGCGAACGCCTTGTTGGCTTCTGCCATACGGTGAACGTCTTCACGTTTCTTAACTGCAGTACCTTTGTTGTCTGCAGCATCAGAAAGTTCGTTCGCCAGACGCAGAGCCATGGATTTATCACCGCGTTTACGAGCAGCTTCAACGATCCAACGCATTGCCAGAGCATTACGACGAACCGGACGAACTTCAACTGGAACCTGATAAGTAGAACCACCAACGCGGCGAGACTTAACTTCTACAGTCGGGCGCACGTTGTCGAGAGCGACTTCGAAAGCTTCCAGTTCATTTTTACCAGAGCGCTGAGCCAGGGTCTCCAGCGCGCTGTATACGATTGCTTCTGCAGTAGATTTTTTACCATCTACCATCAGGATATTTACAAATTTTGCCAGCAGTTCTGATCCGAATTTCGGATCTGGAAGAATTTTACGCTGACCAATGACGCGACGACGTGGCATGGGAATACTCCGTTGTTAATTCAGGATTGTCCAAAACTCTACGAGTTTAGTTTGACATTAAGATAAATCAGTTTGGCCTTACTTAACGGAGAACCATTAAGCCTTAGGACGCTTCACGCCGTACTTGGAGCGAGCCTGCTTACGGTCTTTAACACCTGAGCAGTCCAGCGCACCACGAACGGTGTGGTAACGAACACCCGGAAGGTCTTTAACACGACCGCCACGGATCAGGATCACGGAGTGCTCCTGCAGGTTGTGACCTTCACCACCGATGTAGGAAGTCACTTCGAAACCGTTAGTCAAACGCACACGGCATACTTTACGCAGTGCGGAGTTTGGTTTTTTAGGAGTGGTGGTATATACACGAGTACATACACCACGTTTCTGCGGGCAGGCTTCCAGCGCAGGCACGTTGCTCTTTGCAACTTTGCGTGCACGTGGTTTGCGTACCAGCTGGTTAACTGTTGCCATTAAATAGCTCCTGGTTTTAGCTTTTGCTTCGTAAACACGTAATAAAACGACCTCATACAATATGAGGACGCGAAATTTTAGGGCTACGTCGAAAAGGTGTCAAGAAATATACAGCGATCTCAAATCACCAGTTCATTTGACTGGCGTGCGTCACAGTAAGATTGACGAAATCAGTATAGCCAACCACGTCAATTTTGGCTGAAATTTGACCAGAAAGACCCCGCGCATCCAGATCCTCCTTCAGCGCAGAGACCGTTATGGGGGCATTTGTGAGGATTTCAACGAAACGGCTGCCGTCCAGCGCAGCAAGCACGCCATCCTGAATCAGCAGCAGATCATCGCCTTCGCGCAGCATGCTCACGAGCGTGTCGATATCACATTGCCACGGTGAGCGGCTCAGGGTATGGAGCATGGCAGCCTCAGAAAGTCAGAACAGTGTCGTAATGCGAGAGTTGCTCGCGCAGGGCAGCGGACGTCAAGCGCGTCGCATCCAGCACCAGGGGCGTCTTGTCATTCAATCCGCGCGCGGCCAGCGAATCGGCGCAGACATACAACGTTTCAATGTCGTACAGCGGTAACACTTTGAAGGTGGCGATATAATCCCGCGCCAGAATGGCCTGTGGCTGCTGACCCGCCAGAAGCTGAAACACCCCGTCCCCCAAAAAGAAGACGCCGATATCTTCAGTCAACGCGGAAGTCGCGAGCAGCGCATCCAGCCCTTCTCTGCCGGATGCATTGCCGTGCGGTGCCGAGGTAAAAACAAACGCGACACGCTTCATCAGAACTGCACCACTCTGTCGCAGGTTAACGCCGCCTGGGCCAGTGCCCCGAGACCACTCAACGAAAAACCGGGCTGCAGGTTAGCGCCTGCTAAACCAAGACGCCCGGCTTCAGTTGCATCAGCGACACCGCGACGCAGCGCCGCCGCGACGCAGATATGCAGCGCAACGCCCTGCTTTTCGTTTAAAGCCTGCCACGCACGCACCAGATCAAACTCGTCGCTTGCCGGCGACGTAAACTGGTTCGCGTTATACACCCCTTCCCGATAGAAGAAGACGCTCGCCAGCTCATGCCCGGCCGCCAGAAGCGCATGCGCAAACTGCAGCGCGCTGCTGGCCTGCTGTGTACCGTACGCCGGGCCTGTCACCATTAACGCAAAACGCATTACTTGTCTTGTCCCAGGAAATCACCGCTTTTGAACTGGCGGATGTAGAGGTAGACCGTGTGCTTGGAGATGTTCAGACGATCGGCCACCTGGTTGATGGCGTCTTTGATATCAAAAATCCCTTTCTCGTAGAGATTAAGCACGATCTGGCGATTCTTGGCGTTGTTCGAGACGTTGCGATCGGCATTCACCTCTTCAATCGTAAACTCAAGCGTCTGCGTGACCAGATCTTCGACGGAGGAGGCAAAGTTAACCGATGAGCCAACATCCGGCGTTTCAGGTGGAATAAAGGTGCTCATGATTTGCGAGAATGGCACATCAAGGTTCATGTTGATGCACAGCAGCCCAATCACACGATGCTCGCGGTTTCGAATCGCGATAGTTTCTGATTTCATCAGCACGCCACTTTTGGCGCGGGTGAAATAGCATTTGGAGACGCTGCTGTCCGCGCCGGTCATGTCATGCAACATACGCAATGCAAGGTCGGTGATTGGCGAACCAATTTTACGGCCAGTATGCTCACCATTCGCAATGCGGATAGCGGAACACTTCAGATCTTGCAGGGAGTGCAATACGATTTCGCAGTGGGAGCCAATGAGCATCGCTAACCCGTCCACCACCGCTTCATAGGATTTCAGAATATCGAAGTCGGTCTGGTCAAAAGGACGTTGATCCAGCAAATCAAGTTCACTGGTTTCGTTGGTTAAAAGCGACCTGGACATGAAAAAAACACTCCTTTTCAGGAGCCTGTCATTCGGTTTTCAGGGCAGGCTCATTATCTACACGGACAACTAAATTAATACAGCGTGTATAGCGCTTTCCAGTGTTAATTATATCTGCCCCACAATAAAAAAACCGCCGCCTGAAAGGCGGCGGTTTTTGTCACATTACTTCTTAGCGTCTGTCGCTGCTTTTTCTTCAGCCGGCGCGTCTGCCTTCGCATCCGCTTTCGGTGCCGGTTTGATGTCCAGCAGCTCTACGTCAAAGACCAGCGTAGAGTTGGCAGGGATACCCGGAACGCCGGTTTTGCCATAGGCCAGATCTGGTGGGATAACCAGCTTGATTTTGCCGCCTTTCTTGATGTTTTTCAGGCCTTCAGTCCAGCCTGGGATCACACCATCCAGACGGAAAGAGAGTGGCTCACCACGGGTGTAAGAGTTATCGAACTCTTTACCGTCGATCAGCGTACCTTTGTAGTTCACGACAACAGTGTCGCTGTCTTTAGGCGCATCGCCGGTGCCTTCTTTCTCAACTTTGTACACCAGGCCAGTAGACGAGGTTTTCACACCTTTCTCTTTAGCAAAGGTATCGCGGTAGGCTTTGCCTTTCGCTTCGTTGTCTTTCGCGTCCGCTTCCATCTTAGTCTGAGCGGCACCTTTCACACGCGCTTCAAACGCCTGCAGAGTCTGTTCGATTTCCTGGTCAGAGAGCTTGCTCTTATCAGCAAAGGCGTCCTGAACGCCGGCGATCAGCTGGGCTTTATCCAGTTTGATGCCCAGTTTCTCTTGTTCTTTCAGAGAGTTTTCCATGTAACGGCCCAGAGATGCGCCCAGTGCGTAGGCGGATTTCTGGTCGTCATTTTTGAACGCCGCTTTGCTGTCTGCCGTGGCAGCAGGCTTCGCAGCAGTGTCAGCCGCGAATGACAGCGGCGCGTTCAGCGCAACAGCCATTGTCGTTGCCAGCAGCGTTACTTTAAACAGTGATTTCATCCATATCTCCAGGGCCTGGGGACTCTCACCCCAGCATTAAACGTAAAATGAGTGACGTACTATAAAACGTTGCGGAAGAAATCTACAGACAGACACTTCCAATTCTCGCCACTTTTCAGACTATTTTTGTTTAAATAAGTTTCTTGCCAGGGGGATGCAGACTGTACTTAAGGATAAACTCAGTTAAACTGCGCCGCCGCGGGGCCATTATGGCGAATCTGAAATAAACGAGGTGAATGATGAAGGATACAGCATTAGAAGCGAGAATGGCTGAGCTGGAAAGCCGCCTGGCTTTTCAGGACATCACCATCGAAGAACTGAACCAGACCGTGACCGCACATGAGCTCGAAATGGCGAAACTGCGGGATCATATGCGCCTGCTGACGGAAAAGCTGAAGGCCACCCAGCCGTCGAACATTGCCTCTCAGTCGGAAGAGACGCCACCTCCTCATTATTGAGGCATAAAAAAAGCGGGATTCTCCCGCTTTTTTGTGCCCGGTGTCGCGAAGCTTACCGGGCCAGCCTGTCAAACGACAGGCCTTAGTGGCAGCCGCAGCCGCCGTTACCGCAACCACCTTTACCGTGACCGTGGTCGTGACCATGGTCATGGCCGTGGCCACCGCAGCAGCCGTCGTGGCCGTGATCGTGGTCATGGTCGTGACCGTGCGCACCGTGAACGTGGCCATGAGCCAGCTCTTCTTCGGTTGCTTCACGGATAGCGACAACTTCAACGTTGAACTTCAGGTTCTGGCCAGCCAGCATGTGGTTGCCGTCAACCACAACGTGGTCGTCTTCCACTTCGGTGATTTCAACAGGAACCGGACCCTGGTCGGTTTCAGCCAGGAAACGCATGCCAACCTGCAGCTCGTCAACGCCCATGAACACGTCTTTAGGCACGCGCTGAACCAGGTTGTCGTCATACTGACCGTAAGCGTCGTTCGCGCCTACAGCAACGTCAAATTTGTCGCCAACTTCATGACCTTCCAGCGCGTTTTCCAGGCCAGAAATCAGGGAACCGTGACCATGCAGGTAGTCAAGCGGCGCACTCACCGGAGACTCATCAACCAACACACCGTCTTCTGTACGTACCTGATAGGCCAGGCTGACCACCAGGTCTTTTGCTACTTTCATGATATCTCCTGAGCGTGGGAAAATTGCTGGCGCAGATTGTAGCGGAAATCTGCACCCGTGTACCCTTTAGCTTAAAAAAACTCAGGGCATATCGCTAGTCCGGATGAAAAATCCCGATAACTTGCTCTTCTTTGCGCACATGATCGCGGGCCTCTTTATCAGCTTCTCGCATCTGGTGACCGCACTTAACACACTCAACAACATCAATATTATTCTCCCGCCACATTGCCAGGGTATCTTGCGCCTGGCAGGAGGGACATTTTGCACCCGCAATAAAGCGTTTACGTACAACCATCTTTCGTTACCCTTTATTCAAATTCATCCCAGCCATCAAGCTGGCGTCGTTCCTGTTGCATCTCGCGCTGGAAGATCTCCTCCAGTTCGCGACGCGCTTCCCGCACGCGAGAGATCTGCGCCGTATCGGTATGCACCGGCATCAGCTCGCGTAACATTCGCATATCCAGCCGGCGGAAATGCATCTGGGCGCGTTGCGCCTGGTGAGGATGCATCCCCAGCGAGATTAACGCTTTGCGACCCAACTCCAGCGCACTGGAAAACGTTTCACGAGAGAAGTGTTTCACACCCGCCTGCAACAGTTCGTGAGCTTCAACACGTCCACGCGCACGCGCCAGAATGTGCAGATGCGGAAAATGCTGCTGACAGAGCTCCACCAGCTTCATCGTGTCTTCTGGATCGTTGCAGGTAATCACAATGGACTCGGCGGCCTCTGCGCCAGCAGAGCGCAACAGCTCGAGCTGGGTCGCGTCGCCGTAATAAACCTTATAGCCATATTTGCGCATCAGGTTGACCGCGCTGATATCGCGCTCCAGCACGGTAATGCGCATCTTGTTCGCCATCAACAAACGTCCGATAACCTGTCCGAAGCGGCCAAAGCCCACCACAATCACCTGCGGCTTGTCGTCTTCCACCCACGGAGCTTCATCTTCATCGTCAGACGGGTTTAAGCGACGCGACAGAAGTTTATCCACCAGCTTCATCAGCAGCGGCGTGGTCATCATCGACAGCGTAACCGTCACCAGCAAAAGCGCCATCTGATCGTCTTTAAAAAGCTTCTGGGAGGAGGCGGTGGAGAAGAGCACAAACGCGAACTCGCCCCCCTGGCTTAACACGCTGGCAAACTGCATACGCTCCGAACTGCGCAAGCCGTAAATGCGTGCCATGACGTACAGCACCAGTGTTTTTACCGCCACCAGAATGGCAACGCTGACCACAACCCACAGCAGATGGGTATAGAGCACACCGAGATTGAGCGCCATCCCCACCGAAATAAAGAACAGCCCTAACAGCAACCCTTTAAAGGGATCGATAGCAATCTCCAGCTCGTGGCGATATTCGCTCTCTGCCAGCAGCACCCCGGCGATAAAGGTGCCGAGCGCCATCGACAGCCCCAGCGCGTCCATAAACAACGCCGATCCCAGCACCAGCAGCAGCGTCGCGGCGGTAAAGACTTCGCGCACGCCCGAGGCGGCAATAAAACGGAACACGGGACGTAACAGGAAACGTCCGCCAATCAGCATGCCCGCAAAGGCCAGCACCTTCATGGCAATTTTCGCCCAGTCAAAATGATCGTCGCCGGAACCAGCCAGCAGCGGCACCAGCGCCAGCGCCGGGATCACCGCTAAATCCTGGAACAGCAGCACCGAAAAGCCCAGTTGACCGGCTTCGTTGCGGTTCATCCCTTTGTCGCGCATCAGCTGCAGGGCCATCGCCGTCGACGACATCGCAAGGCCTATTCCGCCTATCACCGCCGCCTGCCAGGAAAAGTCCGTCAGCATTAACAGGCCGCCCAGAATCGCGGCGCTGAACAACACCTGCGCGGCACCCACGCCAAAGATAGAGCGTCGGAGCTGCCATAATTTAGAAGGATTCAGCTCCAGGCCGATGATGAACATCAGGAACACCACGCCCAGCTCGGAGAAGTGGAGTATTTCATCCACATCACTGATGAATCCCAGCCCCCAGGGACCAATCGCGATCCCCGCCAGCAGATACCCCAGCACCGCCCCGATTCCAATCCGTGCAGCAAACGGCACCGCGACAACGGCCGCAAATAAAAACAGCACCCCGGCGAGGAGCAAATTCGATCCTTCCATTAACGACCTCCTGCCGGAATCGGTGACGCCAGCCATTCACCATAGGCTCGGGCGTGGCTCGCCAGCTCTTTGGGATCCTGACGCCGCGCCCAGTAGACAATAATCGGGCTCATCCAGTGCATACGGCACATTGCCGCCGTCAGCTCGAAAGGCCGCAGGATGTCGCTCATCGGATAGCGGTTCAGCCCGTCGTGGCGGTAAGCGCTTTCTGGCTCACCGGTGGTGATCACACTACGCCAGTACTTTCCCGCCAGTTGGTTGCCCCCCACCCCGCTGGAAAAGCCCCGGCTCAGCACGCGGTCCAGCCACTCTTTGAGCAGCGCCGGACAGCTGTAGGTATAAAGCGGATGCTGGAACACAATCACGTCATGCTGACGCAGCAGTTCCTGCTCATAAGGAATATCAATAAAGAAATCAGGATAGTGCGCGTAGAGATCGTGCACCGTCACGTTGCTGAGCTGAGTAGCCGGCTTAAGCAGAACCCGGTTCGCCACCGAGTCCTGAGATTCCGGATGGGCATACAGCAGCAGCACTTTTGCTGTCTGAGACATCATTCCCCTCCCGGTCTTGTTTCTGTTTTTGTGTATCGTCGTTGTTTTGGGCTACCATGGCGGCCCGGTGCGGAAAATGGCCCACACCTTACATTATCATAATGACAAATTAACATAGTCGGAACATACGGCGCTTCTATGATTGTTTTCTCCTCGTTACAAATTCGTCGCGGTGTGCGCGTCCTGCTGGATAACGCCACTGCTACCATCAACCCGGGCCAAAAAGTGGGTCTGGTCGGCAAAAACGGCTGTGGTAAATCCACGCTGCTGGCGCTGCTGAAAAACGAGATTAGCGCGGATGGCGGTAACTTTACCTTCCCGGGGAACTGGCAGCTCGCCTGGGTGAATCAGGAGACGCCCGCCCTCAGCGAACCGGCACTCGACTATGTTATCGACGGGGACCGTGAATACCGTAAACTCGAGGCGGAACTCAACGCCGCTAACGAGCGCAACGACGGCCACGCCATCGCCACCGTTCACGGCAAGCTGGACGCCATTGACGCGTGGACCATTCGCTCCCGCGCCTCCAGCCTGTTGCACGGCCTGGGCTTCAGCAATGAACAGCTGGAACGCCCGGTCAGCGACTTCTCCGGCGGCTGGCGTATGCGCCTCAACCTGGCGCAGGCGCTGATCTGTCGCTCTGATCTGCTGCTGCTCGATGAACCGACCAACCACCTCGATCTCGATGCGGTTATTTGGCTGGAGAAGTGGCTTAAGAGCTATCAGGGCACTCTGATTCTGATCTCCCACGACCGCGACTTCCTCGACCCGGTGGTGGATAAAATCATTCACATCGAACAGCAAACGATGTTCGAGTACACCGGTAACTACAGCTCCTTCGAGCGCCAGCGCGCGACGCGTCTTGCCCAGCAGCAGTCCATGTACGAAAGCCAGCAGCAGCGTGTCGCGCACCTGCAGAGCTTTGTGGATCGCTTCAAGGCCAAAGCGTCTAAAGCGAAGCAGGCCCAGAGCCGCATCAAGATGCTGGAACGCATGGAGATGATTGCCCCGGCGCACGTGGACAACCCGTTCCACTTCAGCTTCCGCGCGCCGGAAAGCCTGCCAAACCCGCTGCTGAAGATGGAAAAAGTGAGCGCCGGATACGGCGATCGTACAATTCTCGACTCCATCAAGCTCAACCTGGTGCCGGGTTCACGTATTGGTCTGCTGGGACGCAACGGTGCCGGTAAATCCACGCTGATCAAACTGCTGGCGGGCGAGCTTAACCCGGTCAGCGGCGAAATCGGGCTGGCGAAGGGCATCAAGCTTGGCTACTTCGCCCAGCATCAGCTGGAATTTTTACGCGCGGATGAATCCCCGATCCAGCACCTGGCGCGTCTGGCGCCGCAGGAGATGGAGCAGAAGCTGCGCGATTATCTCGGCGGCTTCGGCTTCCAGGGCGATAAGGTCACCGAAAACACCGAACGTTTCTCCGGCGGCGAAAAAGCCCGTCTGGTGCTGGCGCTGATCGTCTGGCAGCGCCCGAACCTGCTGCTGCTCGATGAACCGACCAACCACCTCGATCTCGACATGCGTCAGGCGCTGACCGAAGCGCTGATTGAGTTCGAAGGCGCACTGGTTGTGGTTTCGCACGACCGTCACCTGATCCGCTCCACCACGGACGATCTCTACTTAGTGCACGACGGCAAAGTCGAGCCGTTCGACGGCGATCTGGAAGACTACCAGCAGTGGCTGACGGACGTGCAGAAGCAGGAAAACCAGCCGGAAGAGCCAACGAAAGAGAACGCCAATAGCGCTCAGGCGCGTAAAGACCAGAAACGCCGTGAAGCGGAGCTGCGCACCCAGACGCAGCCGCTGCGTAAAGAGATTGCCCGTCTCGAAAAAGAGATGGAAAAGCTCAACGCCACGCTTGCTACCGTTGAAGAGAAGCTTGGCGACAGCGGTCTGTATGACCAGAGCCGTAAAGCGGAGCTAACGGACTGCCTGCAAACCCAGGCGAAGACCAAATCGAACCTCGAAGAGTGTGAGATGGCCTGGCTCGACGCCCAGGAACAGCTGGAAGCGATGCTGCAGGCCGACTGAGTATTTCCCCCGTTTTGCGAACAGGATCCGTCCCTGGTTCGGAAATCCTGGCTAAACGGGGTACAATTCGGAAAGTATCGTAAATTTCCGACAAGAATCAGCATCGCGCTTATGACCCAAATCATTCCATCAGACTTCGACATTGCGGCCGAAGACAGCACTGAGTTCGTGCCTATGCGCGGCGTGGCCAATCGCCATTTGCAGACCATGCTGCCGCGACTGATCCGCCGCAAGGTTCAGTTCACCCCGCACTGGCAACGGCTTGACCTGCCGGACGGTGACTTTCTGGATCTCGCCTGGAGCGAAGCACCTGAGCAGGCCCGCCATAAGCCGCGCCTGGTGGTCTTTCACGGTCTGGAAGGCAGTCTGCACAGCCCTTATGCGCATGGGTTAATTGAGGCGGCAAAAGCGCGCGGCTGGCTCGGCGTGGTGATGCATTTTCGCGGCTGTAGCGGCGAACCCAATCGTCAGAAACGCATTTATCACTCGGGTGAAACCGAAGACGGTACGTGGTTTTTGCACTGGCTGCGGGATAATTTTGGCAACGTGCCAACCGCCGCCGTGGGCTACTCGCTGGGCGGCAATATGCTGGCCTGTCTGCTGGCCAAAGAGGGCGAAAGCGTACCGCTGAATGCGGCCGTCATTGTCTCCGCCCCGTTTATGCTGGAGCAGTGCAGCTACCATATGGATAAAGGCTTTTCCCGCGTCTATCAGCGCTATCTGCTCAACCTGCTGAAAGCCAACGCGGCGCGTAAGCTGAAGGCTTACCCGGATACGCTGCCGGTCAGCCTGCGCCAGCTGAAAAAGGTGCGCCGAATTCGCGAGTTCGACGATCTGATCACCGCCAAAATTCACGGCTTCGCCGATGCGATTGATTACTATCGTCAGTGCAGCGCCATGCCGCTGCTCAGCAAGATCACGCAACCGACGCTGATCATTCATGCCAAAGATGACCCCTTTATGGATCACCACTCGATCCCCGCGCAGGAGTTTCTGCCCGACAACGTTCACTATCAGTTGACCGAGCATGGCGGCCACGTCGGGTTTATCGGTGGCACGCTGCGCCGCCCGAAAATGTGGCTTGAGACGCGTATCCCTGACTGGCTAACCCCTTATCTGGACGGTGCAAAATGATTATTCCCTGGCAGGATCTGGCTCCCGAAACGCTCGATAATCTGATTGAAAGCTTTGTATTGCGCGAAGGCACCGATTATGGTGAACATGAACGCTCGCTTGAGCAAAAGGTCAACGATATAAAGCGCCAGCTGAAAAGCGGCGACGTGGTGCTGGTGTGGTCAGAACTGCATGAGACGGTCAATATCATGCCCCGCAACGCGTTTCACGGCTGATCTTCCACCCTTTTCAGTCAGGGAGTTGTTATGTCTGCCAGACATCCGATTATTGCCGTTACGGGGTCGAGTGGTGCGGGAACCACCACCACCAGCCTCGCCTTTCGCAAGATTTTCGCCCAGCTGAATCTCCGTGCGGCGGAGGTCGAAGGTGACAGCTTTCACCGCTACACGCGTCCGGAGATGGATATGGCCATCCGTAAGGCGCGCGATCTGGGTAAACACATCAGTTACTTCGGCCCGGAGGCCAATGACTTCGGCCTGCTGGAGCAAACCTTTATTGAGTACGG
Organism: Enterobacter sp. HSTU-ASh6; assembly: GCF_026319105.1. Taxonomy (NCBI): domain Bacteria; kingdom Pseudomonadati; phylum Pseudomonadota; class Gammaproteobacteria; order Enterobacterales; family Enterobacteriaceae; genus Enterobacter; species Enterobacter sp. HSTU-ASh6. The sequence continues at coordinate 13,763 of NZ_WSPD01000020.1, forward strand.
ACAGAGCGGCAAAGGGCAGTCCCGCAAGTATCTGCATACCTATGATGAAGCCGTTCCCTGGAATCAGGTGCCGGGCACCTTTACTCCCTGGCAGCCACTGCCGGAACCTACCGACGTCCTGTTCTACGAAGGTTTACACGGCGGCGTGGTCACGCCGCAGCATGACGTGGCGCGCCACGTGGATCTGCTGGTCGGCGTGGTGCCTATTGTTAACCTGGAGTGGATCCAGAAGCTGACGCGTGACATGAGCGAGCGCGGCCACTCGCGCGAGGCAGTGATGGATTCGGTGGTGCGCTCCATGGAAGATTACATCAACTACCTGACGCCGCAGTTTTCCCGCACCCATATCAACTTCCAGCGCGTGCCGACGGTGGACACCTCCAACCCGTTTGCCGCCAAAAGTATCCCGTCGCTGGATGAGAGCTTTGTGGTGATCCATTTCCGCAATCTCGAAGGCATTGATTATCCGTGGCTGCTGGCGATGCTGCAGGGCTCGTTCATTTCTCACATGAATACATTAGTGGTGCCGGGCGGAAAAATGGGACTGGCAATGGAATTAATTATGCTACCGCTGGTAAAAAGGCTGGTGGAGGGGAAGAAATCCCAGAGTTGTTAAGAGGATAACCTGTTTCTCGTTCAATTATCTTACGCAAGAATACCGTGCGCGGTGTTCTTGCATTCCCCGCACCATAGCCCTTCCAATTTAAATACATAAAACAAACACTCCTCACCTGAAATGATTATTTAAAAGTAACAAATATTATTATTTAAAAAATCTTAAACCACTTTCAAATATAACTAATTCGCCCAGTTCCTTTTCAAACATTATTATCATCTATGAATAACATCATTTTATTACTCTCTGCACAGGGATACGGATTAATTGTTCCTTGCAAATGAGTTACTTGATAAAAAGGAATTTATTAATGGAAAATAGAAAAAAAGTGCTTGCAGTTTGTATAGCACTCGCACTGAGCAGTAAAGTGTATGCTGAAGAGCTCAGTGATACCCGCAAGTCATGCCCGCAAAATACCAGCAGCCTCACCAAATCCCAAAAAGATAAGTTACCGGATGAATGTAAACGCGAACAGTGGGGGTGGGCTGCGGGGGGGATTGCCGCCCTGCTTACCGGCGTTGCAGTCGGCGTTCACAACAGCGGTGGCGATGGCGATCATACATCGTCAACGCCCGCAGATAATGACAATGACGATGGCGATCATACATCGTCAACGCCCGCAGATAATGACAATGACGATGGCGATCATACGCCGCCAACGCCCCCGGATGATGGCAATGACGACGGCGATCATACACCGCCAACGCCACCGGATGATAACAATGACGACGGTACTGATGACGGTGGCGATGTCACCCCACCGGACACCAGCGTAACAACTTATAATAACGGCGTTACCCTGGACCGCGGCGCGAAAACCGTGACGTTTGATACTGTCACCCTTAATGGCGAGAGTTGGCAAAACGTTACATTCAGCTATGTGCAGGATGGTAACAACTACATCCTTACCGCGCCGGATGGCCGCACGCTTATTATTAATCAGAAATATATCACCAGCGACAACAATGCTGTCATGGCCGGGATACAGAGCGGCACCGGCTATGTCTGGAAATATGACAGCCAGGGGCGCTTCTGGTTTGCCACTGCCGACACAACGATTATTGAGGGTAATGGTCAAACCAACACCCTTGACAACAGTACCACAGCCAGCGGCGCCAACAGCATCGGCACGCTGATTTCAGGTGATAAGACGGAAAATAGTCTTAACGGTGATATTACCGCTGGCGAGAGCGCCATCGGCGTCGTCATCAGCGGTGATGAAACGAACACCACCATCAACGGAAATATTTACGCCTCCGGCGGCGCAACAGGGCTGTTTGTTTCCGGCAATGACGCATCCGTGACCAACAAAGGTACCATTACCGCCGTCGACACCGGCTCCGTCGGCGTGGCGATAGGCGGTAACCATGCCACGTTCAGCAATGTCGGCAACATCGACAGTTCCCTCAGCGGCACCGGGGTCAGCATTACCGGTGACGATGCGACGGTACGGCTTGACGGCGCGGTTAACGTGCATGTTGAGCAGAATAAGGACGGCATTTACCAGGGCGCAACGGGCGTCAGCATCACCGGCGATCGTTCTGACACCACCATTACCGGCAATATCACGCTCACCAACACGGACACGACTAACTCAGCGACGGGATTGTTAACCGGTCTGGACGTCACCGGTGACAACAATAACGTCACCCTGGACGGCACGCTAGCGCTCAATTTGACCTCTTCAGTACAAAGCCCTTTCATGGCGCAAGGTATTGCCGTGAGTGGCACGGGTAATCATGTACAGCTCAAAAGCGGTGTGGCGATAAATGCCACATTATTGGATTACGCGAACCCCATTTTGAGTGCTCTCAGTATCACGGGAGATAATACTGTCAGCGTGAGCGGCAACTCTACACTATCTACGAATGAAGGGGCGTCCCAGACGCCGGTATCGCTGGCGTACGTCGAGGGCGGGGGAACACTGGTTCTTAATACCGATTCCGTACTGGATATCAACATCAAGCCTAACCCTGCTCAGTTCGATTACTATGGCTCTCTGTATGCCACTGGCAGCGGCAGCACGATTGATAATAAGGGGATAATCAATGCCACAGGATTCCCTACTACCATGAGTGCCGCAAATGGCGCAGTGGTCAGCAACAGCGGCGCCATAAATGCCGCGCCATCGTCTGATGCGTTCCGGTCAGCGCTGCTCATAGCAAATGGCGCCAGCAGCATGGCGCTCAACCGTGCTGGCGGTGAGATCAACATCCTTTCAACCAGCACGCCCTTTTCCTCTGGGGGAGTCGCTATTTTCCCTTTAATGTGGATCAAGAATACGGCATACGCCCTGCTGGCAAACAATGGTGGAGCGGTAGAAAACCAGGCGGACGCCACCATTACCCTTCAGGGGGCAGGACTGCACGGCGTGGCAGCATCAATGGGAACGGCCAGCAATGCCGGCACCATCAATATCGATGGTTTCCTCCCTGTGCTGGATGAAAACGGTAAGGTGACGAATAAAACGTTTGTAGCCCCCGACGGGAACAAACTTTTCACCATGGGCGCGGGGGTCATTGCCGGCTCCACCGACAGTGGAAAGGGCCATGCTACCGGTATCAACACGGGCACCATCAACGTCAATAACGAAGGCTTCGGCATGCTGGCGCTGAACGGCGGCACCGTCACCAATCAGGGCACCATTAACCTGACCGCCGACGCGGATGTCGTTAAATCTGCTGATAATCAGCTCATCGGTATGGGCGTGATGAACGGAGGTCTGGCCATCAATGACCAGACCGGGGTGATTAATATCAATGCCGATTATGGCCAGGCGTTCTACAACGACGGCACTGGCTTCATCGTGAATTACGGCACCATCTGTACGAAGGGTAACTGCCAGGACAGTGACTCCTACAATCCAACGGATAATGCGGTCTCAACTGGATACAATGCTAGCCTGCTATCGGAAAAAGACCAGACCGTGACCCTGAGCGAGGATGTCGTCATCGCCGGCGCCGTGGGTAATGACGGTACGGTGAACGGGTCGAATATTAATGTGGTCGGCGCCTCTGCCAGCCTGAATAACAGCGCGACCGGGGTTATCAACGCCAGCGTGAATCTCAAAAGCGTAACTGATACCGCCAGCAGTAATCAGGGCGTCATTGATAAGGTCACCTTCGGCGCTGCCGCCGTATTTAACAATAGCGGCACGGTAAATGATCTTGCCATGACCAGCGGTGCAACGGCGAATAACCTGAGCGGTGGAGTCATCAGCGTCTCAACTGAAATGTGGAAAGGCACGCTCAACAACTGGGGCGAAGTGGATGGCACGATGGATATCGACAGCAGCGCATTCACCTTCTATAACGCTGGCACCTTCAACGGTAAGGTGAAAACAGCTTATGCCAAAGGCGGTATGGTGGTGAATGACGGCGTCATCAATACCAGCGGCAATAACACGGTCGCCATGTCCGCCTCCGGCAGCGCAAAAATGGTTAACAATGGTACCCTCAACCTCGGCACCAAAGGCACCACAGACACCGGTATGGTCGGAATGCAGCTGGAGTCGAATGCCACCAGCTCGGCTGTAGTGGAAAACAACGGCACCATCAACATTTATGCGAATAATTCGTGGGCCTTCAGCCAGCTTGGCAATGATGGTCATATCGTCAACAACGGCACGGTCTATATTGAGGACGGCGTCACAGGCTCAGGGCTTATCAAACAGAGCGATAAAACCATTGAGGGAAGCGGCGAAGGCGGCAACGGTACAGAAACACACTATGTGGACTTCACCACGCCAGTGGCGCCTGGCTCAGACAGCAGCAGTACGGTGAAAAACTCCCTGGCTGGCTATGTGGTCGGCACCAACGCCGATGGCAGCGCCGGCAAGCTGATGGTCAACAACGCCAGTCTGAACGGCGTGGGCATCAACACCGGGTTTACCTCTGGCACCGCCGCGACAACGGTGACCTTTGACAACGTGGTTCAGGGGAGCAACCTGTCCGACGCCGGTAACATTACCTCAACCTCTGTGGTGTGGAACGCGCAGGGCAGCACGGACGCCAGCGGTAATGTTGACGTCACCATGACCAAAAACGCCTACGCGGATGTCACCACCGACAGCGCCGTTAGCAATGTTGCCTCAGCGCTGGATGCGGGTTACACCAACAATGAGCTTTACACCAGCCTTAACGTGAGCACCACGGCAGAGCTTAACAGCGCGCTGAAGCAAATCAGCGGCAGTCAGGCTAACAGTGCATTCAATCAGGCCAGAATGCTCAGCAACCGCTTCGACATGCTGGCCGATACCGCGCCGGTACTGGGCAGCGGCCTTGCGATGAACCTGGTCGCGAAAGACGACCCGCGTGCGGAGCTGGGTAAAAAAACCCGCTACGACATGCTGGCGTTGCGCCAGAAGCTGGAATTAACGGATAACCAGTCACTGTCGCTGGAGTATGGTATCGCCCGCGTAGAGGGTAATAACAGTTCGCTGGCGGGAGACAACAACGTAACCGGCGGTTACAGCCAGTTCTTTGGTCTGAAGCACGAGATGGCTTTCGATGATGGCCTGAGCTGGAATAACGACCTGCGCTACGACGTGCACACCCTCGACAGCAACCGCGCGGTCTCGTATGGCAGCGTGAGCAAATCTGCCGACAGCAGCCTGCGTCAACAGTACCTTGAGCTGCGCAGCAGTGGTGCGAAGCAGTTTGCGCTGAGCGAAGGGCTGACCGTCACGCCGTATGCAGGGGTGAAACTGCGTCATACACTGGAAGACGGTTACAGCGAGCGCAATGCCGGTGATTTTAACCTGAAGATGAACAGCGGGAGCGAAACAGCGGTGGACGGGATTGCCGGGCTGAAGCTGAACTACGCGGGCAAAAACGGCTGGGAGACAATGGCCGCGCTGGAAGGGGGGCCGAACCTGAGTTACGCGAAAAGCCAGCGTAGCGCAAGCCTGCAGGGCGCGGGCGGCCAGCAGTTTAACGTCGACGATGGTCAGAAAGGCGGCGGTATGAACAGCCTTGCGACAGTGGGCGTGAAATACAGCGGTAAAGAGAGTGCGATGAACCTGGAAGCTTTCCACTGGAAAGAGGATGGGATCAGCGACAAGGGGTTGATGATGAAATATAACCTTAGCTTCTAAGTCTCCAGCCCGGTAATGCGTGTGGCGGGCAGGCACTATGCCCCCCGCCACACGATTACGCCTCGATCACTTCGTACGAATGGGTGATTTTTACCGCCTTCTCAAGCATTAACGCCACAGAGCAGTACTTCTCCGCCGACAGGTCCACCGCGCGTGATACCGCCGCGTCTTTCAATGCTTTGCCGGTCACAACAAAGTGCAGATTAATGTGGGTGAACAGGCGTGGCGCCTCTTCACGACGTTCTGAGGTCAGTTTAACTTCGCAATCCGTCACGTCATGACGGCCTTTCTGCAGAATCGACACCACGTCAATGGCGCTGCATCCCCCTGCCGCCATCAGCACCATCTCCATTGGGCTTGGCGCTTTATCGCCGGAGTTGCCATCCATCAAAATCTGGTGTCCGGAAGCGGACTCGCCCAGGAACGTTAAACCTTCAACCCATTTCACGCGCGCTTGCATATTCTTAAACTCCAACGTTGCATTTTTGGTGACAGATTACGCGTGCGTTACATTTCTCGCAATGGAAGGCGACCTGCATCATGCTGAAGCGAGACACCAGGAGACACGCGGCGAAAGCTATGCTAAAACACTCAGGATGCTACAGTAATACATTGACGTTACACGTGTATGCAGAGGACATCAAACTTTACTGGCTGCGAAACGTTACGGTAGCCGACTTCCCAGGGTATGGGTAAGAATTCGATTGCAACCCCAGAGTCCGGATGCATCTGATGACTCTGGTGACAGCTTATAACAGAGGATAACAGCGCATGGTGCTTGGCAAACCGCAAACAGACCCGACTCTCGAATGGTTCTTGTCTCATTGCCACATTCATAAGTACCCATCGAAGAGCACGCTGATTCACCAGGGTGAAAAAGCGGAAACGTTGTATTACATCGTTAAAGGCTCGGTGGCAGTGCTGATCAAAGATGAAGAAGGGAAAGAGATGATCCTTTCTTATCTGAACCAGGGCGATTTCATCGGTGAACTGGGCCTGTTTGAAGAGGGCCAGGAACGTAGCGCCTGGGTTCGTGCAAAGACAGCATGTGAAGTGGCTGAAATTTCTTACAAGAAATTCCGTCAGCTGATTCAGGTTAACCCTGACATCCTGATGCGTCTTTCTTCCCAGATGGCGCGCCGTCTGCAGGTCACCTCTGAGAAAGTGGGCAACCTCGCCTTCCTGGACGTGACGGGCCGTATTGCACAGACGCTGCTGAACCTGGCGAAACAGCCAGACGCCATGACCCACCCGGACGGCATGCAAATTAAAATTACCCGTCAGGAAATTGGTCAGATCGTCGGTTGCTCCCGTGAAACCGTAGGTCGTATCCTGAAAATGCTGGAAGATCAAAACCTGATCTCCGCCCACGGTAAAACCATCGTGGTTTACGGAACGCGTTAATTCCGCTCAAACGGCGTGTCACCGCAAGGTGTCACGCCGTTTTTGTCTCTACTCCCCATGTGGCGCAGGCTGATCTATCACCCGGAAGTTAATTACGCACTGCGACAAACGCTGGTGTTATGTCTTCCTGTGGCCGTGGGCCTGCTCCTCGGACATCTTCAGCAAGGTCTGCTCTTTTCTCTGGTGCCCGCCTGTTGCAACATTGCCGGTCTGGACACGCCGCATAAGCGCTTTTTCAAACGACTCATCATTGGCGGTTCACTGTTTGCCGGCTGTAGTCTCGCCGTGCAGCTTCTGCTGGCGCGCGATATTCCGCTGCCGCTGATCCTGACCGTGCTGGCGATGACCCTGGGTGTTACCGCCGAAATCAGCTCGCTGCACGCCCGTCTGCTTCCCGCCTCGCTGATTGCGGCCATTTTCACGCTGAGCCTCGCCGGAAATATGCCGGTGTGGGAGCCGCTGCTGATCTACGCGCTGGGGACATTATGGTACGGGCTGTTTAACTGGTTCTGGTTCTGGCTGTGGCGCGAACAGCCGCTGCGTGAATCCCTGAGCCTGCTCTATGTGCAGCTGGCGGAGTATTGTGAAGCCAAATACACCTTGCTCACCCAGCATACCGATCCGGAAAGATCGCTGCCCCCGCTGCTGACCCGTCAGCAAAAGGTGGTGGATCTGATAAGCCAGTGCTACCAGCAACTGCATATGCTCGCCGCCAACCAGAATCACGAATATAAACGGCTGCTGCGCACTTTCCAGGTGGGGCTGGATCTGCAGGAGCATATCTCCGTAAGTCTTCACCACCCGCAAGAGGTGCAAAAACTGGTAGAGCGCAGCCACGCAGAAGCGGTGATCCGCTGGAACGCACAGACCGTCTCCGCGCGTCTGCGGGTGCTGGCCGACGATATTCTCTATCACCGCTACCCCACGCGCTTTAACATGGACAAACAGCTCGGCGCGCTGGAGAAAATCGCCCGTCAGCATCCGGATAACCCGGTCGGTCAGTTTGCCGCCTGGCACTTCAGCCGCATCGCCCGCGTGCTGCGTACCCAGCGCCCGCTTTATTCTCGCGATCTGATGGCGGACAAACAAAAACGGCTGCCGTTACTGCCCGCGCTCAGAAGTTATCTGTCGCTTAAATCGTCCGCCCTGCGCAATGCCGCACGAATTAGCGTCATGCTCAGTGTCGCCAGCCTGATGGGCATGGCGCTGCATCTGCCGAAACCCTACTGGATCTTAATGACCGTGCTGTTTGTCACCCAGAATGGCTACGGCGCCACGCGGGTGCGTATTCTGCACCGGGCCGGCGGAACGATGGCGGGGCTGATTATTGCGGGCGTGACGCTGCACTTCCACGTGCCGGAAGGCTATACCCTGGCAGGGATGCTGATGATTACGCTGGTGAGCTACCTGATTATCCGCAAAAACTACGGCTGGGCAATGGTGGGCTTTACGGTGACGGCGGTGTATACCCTGCAGCTGCTCACGCTCAATGGCGAACAGTTTATTGTCGCCAGGCTGATTGATACCCTCATCGGCTGTCTGATTGCCTTTGGGGGCATGGTCTGGCTGTGGCCGCAGTGGCAGAGCGGGCTGCTCAGGCAGAACGCCCACGACGCGCTGGAGGCTGACCAGGAGGCTATCCGCCTGATTCTGAGCGACGATCCTCAGCCCTCCCCGCTGGCTTATCAGCGGATGAAGGTCAACCAGGCGCACAACGCCCTGTTCAACTCGCTCAACCAGGCGATGCAGGAGCCAGGCTTTAACTCGCACTATCTGGCGGACATGAAGCTCTGGGTGACGCACAGCCAGTTTATCGTCGAGCATATCAACGCCATGACCACGCTCGCGCGTGAACATACCATGCTGACGCCAGACCTGGCGCAACGTTACCTGCAGTCGTGTGAGATTGCCCTGCAGCGCTGTCAGCAGCGTCTGGAGTATGACGCGCCGGGTGAGTCAGGGGATTCAAATATTCTGGAAGCGCCGGAGACGCTCACCCACGGGCCAATGAGTACCCTTGAGCAGCATTTACAGCGCATCCTGGGGCATCTGAACACCATGCACACCATTTCATCGGTGGCATGGCGTCAGCGTCCGCATCACGGGATTTGGTTAACCCGTCGCCTGAAGCGGACGGCGTATTAACCTTTTACGATCTTCGCGACTGCCGCGGCAAAGCGGGTTAATCCGTCTTCGATGTCTTTTTCTTCCACCACCAGCGACGGCGCAAAACGCATCACGTCCGGCCCGGCATTGAGCACCATCACCCCTTCGTGGGCGGCGGCGTGCAGGAAATCGCGTGCGCGGCCTTTGTACTGCGGTTTCAGCTCGGCACCGATCAGCAGCCCCATCCCGCGGATCTCGCTGAACACGTCGTACTGGTCATCAATCTTTTGCAGATGTTTTACGAACAGTTCGCGCTTCGCGCCCACGCCATTGAGAACCTCAGGCGTGTTGATAATATCAAACGCCGCGCCCGCCACAGCGCTCGCCAGCGGATTACCGCCGTAAGTGGAGCCGTGCGACCCCACATGGAACGCAGAGGCAATCTCCTGGGTCGTCAGGACCGCACTCACCGGGAAACCGCCGCCGAGCGCTTTGGCACTGGTCAGAATATCCGGCGTCACGCCGTAGTGCATATAGGCAAACAGGGAGCCGGTACGCCCCATCCCGCACTGCACTTCATCAAATACCAGCAGCGCCTGGTGCTCGTCGCACAGCGCGCGCAGCCCTTTCAGGAATTCCGGCGTGGCGGCCGTCACGCCGCCTTCGCCCTGAATCGGCTCCACCACCACCGCGCAGGTGTGATCGTCCATCACCGCTTTTACCGCATGCAGATCGTTAAACGGCACATGGACGATGTCAGCCGGTTTCGGACCAAAACCGTCGGAATACTTCGGCTGACCACCAACGGAGACGGTAAAGAAGGAGCGCCCATGGAAGGCATTGTGGAAAGCGATGATTTTGGTTTTGTATGGGCTGTGGCGCGTGGTGGCATAGTAGCGCGCCAGCTTGAAGGCGGTTTCGTTGGCTTCGGTGCCGGAGTTCATAAACAGCACGCGCTCGGCAAACGTGGCATCAATGATCTTGCGGCCAAGACGCAGCGCCGGTTCGTTAGTGAAAACGTTGCTGGTGTGCCACAGGGTTTCACCCTGGGTTTTCAGCGCCTCGACCAGCGCAGGATGGCAATGACCCAGCGCCGTTACCGCAATCCCGCCCGCGAAATCCACGTACTCTTTACCCTGTTGATCCCAGACGCGGCTGCCTTTTCCCTTTACCGGGATAAACTCAGCCGGTGCATAAATCGGCAGAATCACTTCATCGAATGTCGCGCGGGTAATTGCTGGTTGTTCAGTTGCCATGTCATGCCCATCCATTTTATGTCACATCAATTGTGAAAATATAATCACAAAATATGCATAAAAAATCACAACAAGGCAACAGATATTCAGTGATTGAGGAAATTTGCCAGCAGCGCGTGTCCCTGTTCGCTGAGGATGCTTTCCGGATGGAACTGCACGCCTTCGAGATCCCATTCGCGGTGACGAATCCCCATGATCTCCTGCGTATCGCTCCAGGCGGTCACCTCAAAGCAGTCAGGCAGCGTCGGCGGGTCAATCACCAGCGAATGATAGCGCGTCACGGTCAATGGATTATTGAGCCCCGTAAATACCCCGGTACCCGTGTGTGTGACCGGCGAGGTTTTGCCGTGCATCACTTTCGCCGCACGGACGATGGTGGCCCCAAACGCCTGGGCAATCGCCTGATGACCCAGGCAGACGCCCAGAATGGGCAGCTTGCCGGCATACTGCCGGATAACGTCCAGCGAAATGCCCGATTCCGACGGTGTGCAGGGGCCGGGTGAGATGACGATTTTTTGCGGAGCCAGCGTCTCAATATCGGCAAGGCCAATCTCGTCATTGCGGCGGACAACCACCTCTGCACCCAGTTCACAAAAATACTGGTAAAGGTTCCAGGTGAAGGAATCGTAGTTATCAATCAGCAGAATCATGGCGGCTCCCGAAAAAAATGCCGCCCTATTCTACTCAGATTCCCGCGCTTCGCTCACTACTTTGGCAAAGATAGCGTTTAACTCGCTGAGATCGCCCGTTGCGCCGCTCCGGTTAGCCGCCACCCAATCTTCGGGATCGATATCGCGCCAGTCCAGCGCGTAACCCGCATGGATCGCCAGTTGCTCAAAGAAAACGCGCTGAGCAATACCGTTACCGCTGGCAAAAGGGTGCAGCATGTTGATTTCACAATAGTAATGGCTAATTCGTTCTATAAACGCCGCTTTCTCCAGACCAACCAGATACTTTTCGCTTTCCAGCGCCGCCATCAGTTCGTTGCCCATCTTTTCGATGTACTCAAAATGACAGAAAGGAATGTCACCCTTAAAAATATCGTCAGTACGCAATTCGCCAGCGTGCTTCAACTCTCCGCGGTAGAGATGGCGATGAATAAGGCACAGATGAGGCAAACCGGGAGCGGAAGGCCCAAGCTCCAGCGTTTCAATGTGGGGTTCAGAAGGACCATGACCTTTTTCAAGGAGACAACTGGCCTGAAAATTGACGTTACGCTGCTGCTCCCAGAGACGGGATTTTTGCTTGTCGGTGAGTTTTTTCACTTAACGCCTCCCTGATTATGTCCGTTTGCCACAAGTATAAGCAGCAAAACGCGCTTTCGCAGGGAGGGCTAACAACACGAGCAAGGATCGCCCGTGTCGAAACAGGTTACGGCAAAACTTTCGCGGAGAGGATCACGACAGGTTTTGACGGCACATTCTGGTACGGGCCAACGTCATGGGTAGGAACCTGAGAAATCTTGTCCGCCACGTCCATCCCTTTCACCACTTTACCGAACACCGCATAACCGAAGTCGCGCTGGCCGTGGTCGAGGAAGGCGTTATCCGCCACGTTGATAAAGAACTGGCTGGTCGCGCTGTCTTTATCCGCGGTACGCGCCATGGAAATGGTGCCGCGGGTGTTCAGCAGGCCGTTATCTGCTTCGTTTTTAATCGGCGGGTTCGGCTGTTTCTGCTGCATCTGCTCATTAAAACCGCCGCCCTGCACCATAAACCCAGGGATCACGCGGTGGAAGGTGGTGTTGTTATAGAAACCACTGTTCACATAGTCGAGGAAGTTTTTCACAGAAACCGGAGCTTTCTGGCTATTCAGTTCCAGCTCAATATTCCCGGCGGAGGTGGTCAGCAGAACGTGAGGGTCCCCTTTTGCTGCCAGCGCAGCAGGGGAAACGGCAGAAAGAGCAAACACAGCTGCGACAGCCGCCAGTGTTGATTTGAGCATGAGAATTCCTTAACAAAGCGCAGTATATAAAGCGAATGGCTTGATTCTAAAGAGCAGTATGAACGGAGACCAGCCTTTTACCTAATTTTACGAAATTGAAACAGTTGTAACCACGCAAACGATTGGTTCTGGCGGCTTTTTATGTGATCAAGATCACATAAAAAACTGCAATGAAGTTCGAATTTCTCTTAAAAGATATGAATAGATCACTTTAATGTCTAAAATCTGCCCGCTCTCAGCGCCCGATGGGCGCTTTTCTTATTTTGAACAGGCCAGACATGACTAACAGCAATCGCATCAAGCTCACATGGATCAGCTTCTTCTCCTACGCCCTGACCGGCGCGTTGGTGATCGTCACCGGGATGGTGATGGGAAATATCGCAGACTACTTCCAGCTGCCCGTTTCCAGCATGAGTAACACCTTCACCTTCCTCAACGCCGGGATCCTGATCTCCATCTTCCTGAATGCGTGGCTGATGGAAATCGTGCCACTGAAAACGCAGCTGCGTTTTGGTTTTGTGCTGATGGTCGCCGCCGTGGCGGGTCTGATGCTGAGCCACAGCATCGCTCTGTTCTCCGCCGCCATGTTTGTGCTCGGTCTGGTCAGCGGCATTACCATGTCGATCGGGACCTTCCTGATTACCCATATGTATGAAGGCCGTCAGCGTGGCGCGCGCCTGCTGTTTACCGACTCCTTCTTCAGCATGGCCGGGATGATTTTCCCGATGGTGGCTGCCGTTCTGCTGGCGCGCAGCATTGAGTGGTACTGGGTGTATGCCTGCATCGGCCTGGTCTACGTGGCGATCTTTATTCTGACTTTCGGCTGCGAGTTCCCGGTGCTGGGCAAAAAAGCGCAGACCACGGCAGAGCCTGTCGCGAAAGAGAAATGGGGGATCGGCGTACTGTTCCTCTCCATCGCCGCCCTGTGCTACATCCTCGGCCAGCTGGGCTTTATCTCCTGGGTACCGGAATACGCCAAAGGCCTGGGCATGAGCCTGAACGACGCGGGTAAACTGGTAAGTGATTTCTGGATGTCTTACATGTTCGGCATGTGGGCGTTTAGCTTCATCCTGCGCTTCTTCGATCTGCAGCGCATTCTGACCGTACTGGCGGGCCTGGCTACCGTATTGATGTATCTGTTCATCAACGGCTCACCGGAACATATGCCGTGGTTCATTCTGACCCTGGGCTTCTTCTCCAGCGCGATCTACACCTCGATCATTACCCTGGGCTCCCTGCAGACCAGGGTGGCCTCGCCGAAGCTGGTTAATTTCGTTCTGACCTGCGGCACCATCGGCACCATGCTGACCTTCGTGGTCACCGGCCCAATCGTCGCCCACAGCGGCCCGCTGGCCGCGCTGCACACGGCGAACGGTCTGTACGCCGTGGTGTTTATCATGTGCTTCATCCTGGGCTTTGTGACCCGCCACCGCCAGCATAACGCTGCAGCGGCGACGCACTAATCCCGTCCCCCTCTGCGCTACGCAGAGGGGGTGTTTCTGGCAAAGCTCACCTCTTCTCCCCCGTTATCCATCTGGATCCAGGTCTGCGCCAGCTGTGTGGTGGCAATAATTCGTCCCTGACGAATGGACCAGCGCACCGGCACCTGACAGCGTACCGCTTCAAACCCGCTCTCCGCAGGCAGAATAATCAGGTTCGCCGGGTTGCCCGTCTCAATCCCGTAATCGCTCAGGCCAAAGGTTCGGGCACTGTTATGGGTGATCAGGTTCAGGCCGCTGTCGATTTGCGGATAGCCCATCATCTGACAGACGTGCAGCCCCATATGCAGCACCTGCAGCATATTGCCGGTACCAAGCGGGTACCACGGGTCAAAGACATCGTCATGCCCAAAGCAGACGTTAATGCCCGCTGCCTGTAGTTCTTTCACCCGGGTGATGCCGCGACGCTTCGGATAATCATCAAAGCGCCCCTGCAGGTGGATATTGACCAGCGGGTTCGCGACGAAGTTAATCCCCGACATCTTCAGCAGTCGGAACAGCCGCGAGGTATAGGCGCCGTTGTAGGAGTGCATGGCGGTGGTGTGGCTGGCCGTTACCCGTGCGCCAATACCGGCCTCATACGCCAGCGTGGCCACCGTCTCGACAAAGCGAGACTGCTCGTCATCAATTTCATCGCAATGAATATCCAGCGGACGGTCATATTTCTTCGCCAGCTCAAAGGCGATATGCAGCGACTGCACGCCGTACTCGCGGGTGAACTCAAAGTGGGGGATCGCCCCCACCACATCCGCACCCAGCCGTAATGCCTCTTCCAGCAGCGCCGCGCCGTTCGGGTAAGAGAGGATACCTTCCTGCGGGAACGCGACGATTTGCAGCGTCACCCACGGCGCAACCTCCTGCTTCACTTCCAGCATCGCCTTCAGGGCGGTGAGCGTCGGGTCGGAGACATCCACATGAGTGCGGACAAACTGGATCCCGTTGGCGATTTGCCACTTCAGCGTTTTCCACGCCCGCGCCTTCACGTCGTCATGGCTGAGTAGCGCCTTGCGCTCCGCCCAGCGCTCAATGCCCTCAAACAGCGTTCCGGACTGGTTCCAGTTCGGCTCGCCCGCCGTCTGGGTGGTATCAAGATGGATATGCGGCTCAATAAACGGGGGAATAGCCAGCCCACCGCGCGCATTTAACACTTCATAGCTTTCGGTATGGGTGTTATCCATGGGGGTGATGTCACCAAATCGCCCGTTCTCAATGGCAAGCTGCCACAGCCCTTCCCGACCCGGTAAACGAACATTCTGAACAAGCCATAACGGTGTAGTAGACATATCTTTCCCCTAAAAACGCAGCTGCTGTACAGGCGTATCGATTTTTGCAAAACCGCTACTGATTTGTACACAAATTCAACTAACCCGAAAAGCCTGCGATTTCCATAACTTATAAAAATCCTGACAAATCAGTCATATACCACCTAAGGAGTAGGCGAAGACGTATTTGATTTGCATCAATAAGCGCCCCTGCTGAATCGTTAAGGTAGGCAGTAATAGAAAAGAAATCGAGGCAATAATGAGCAAACTCAGACTCGCTATCATCGGTAACGGCATGGTCGGTCACCGCTTTATTGAGGATCTTCTCGATAAAGCCGATGCCGCTCAGTTCGATATTACCGTGTTCTGTGAAGAACCCCGCAAGGCGTACGACCGTGTGCACTTATCTTCCTACTTCTCCCATCATACTGCCGAAGAGCTCTCACTGGTGCGTGAAGGGTTCTACGAGAAGCATGGCGTAAAGGTGCTGGTGGGCGAACGCGCTATCACCATCAACCGTCAGGAGAAAGTGATCCACTCCAGCGCCGGGCGTACGGTTTTTTACGACAAGCTGATCATGGCGACCGGCTCTTATCCGTGGATCCCGCCGATTAAAGGCGCTGAAACGCAGGATTGCTTCGTCTATCGTACCATTGAAGATCTCAACGCCATTGAGTCCTGCGCTCGTCGCAGTAAACGCGGTGCGGTGGTGGGTGGTGGCCTGCTGGGCCTGGAGGCCGCGGGCGCGCTAAAAAACCTCGGCGTTGAAACCCACGTCATCGAATTTGCTCCGATGCTGATGGCCGAACAGCTCGACCACATGGGTGGCGACCAGTTACGTCGCAAAATCGAAAGCATGGGCGTGAAGGTTCACACCAGCAAAAACACCAAAGAGATCGTGCAGGAAGGCACCGAAGCGCGCAAAACCATGCGCTTTGCCGACGGCAGCGAGCTGGAAGTTGACTTCATCGTCTTCTCCACCGGGATCCGCCCGCGCGACAAGCTGGCAACCCAGTGCGGTCTGGCCGTCGCCCAGCGCGGCGGGATCATGATTAACGACACCTGCCAGACCTCCGATCCGGATATCTACGCCATTGGCGAATGCGCCAGCTGGAATAACCGCGTGTATGGTCTGGTGGCGCCGGGTTACAAAATGGCGCAGGTCGCCGTGGACCACATCCTCGGCAACGAAAACGCCTTCGAAGGCGCGGACCTGAGCGCCAAGCTGAAGCTGCTGGGCGTGGACGTTGGCGGTATTGGCGATGCGCACGGCCGCACGCCGGGTGCCCGCAGCTACGTTTATCTCGATGAGAGCAAAGAAGTTTATAAGCGCCTGATCGTCAGTCAGGACAACAAAACCCTGCTTGGGGCGGTACTGGTGGGTGACACCAGTGATTACGGCAACCTGCTCCAGCTGGTGCTGAATGCCATCGAACTGCCGGAAAACCCGGACGCGCTGATCCTCCCGGCGCACGCCTCCAGCGGCAAGCCGTCTATCGGCGTGGATAAACTGCCGGACAGCGCGCAGATCTGCTCCTGCTTTGACGTCACCAAAGGCATGCTCATCTCTGCCATTAACAAAGGCTGCCACACCGTTGCGGCGCTGAAAGCGGAAACCAAAGCCGGCACCGGCTGCGGCGGTTGTATTCCGCTGGTCACCCAGGTGCTGAACGCCGAGCTGGCGAAACAGGGCATCGAAGTGAACAACAACCTGTGCGAGCACTTCGCGTATTCTCGCCAGGAGCTCTACCATCTGATCCGCGTGGAAGGCATCAAGTCTTTCGACGAACTGCTGGCGAAGCACGGCCAGGGCTACGGCTGTGAGGTATGTAAACCCACCGTCGGCTCGCTGCTGGCCTCCTGCTGGAACGAGTATGTCCTCAAACCCGAGCATACGCCGCTGCAGGATACCAACGACAACTTCCTGGCCAACATCCAGAAAGACGGTACCTACTCCGTGATTCCACGTTCCGCCGGTGGCGAAATTACCCCGGAAGGGCTGGTGGCGGTGGGCCGTATCGCGCGTGAATTTAACCTGTACACCAAAATCACCGGTTCCCAGCGTATTGGCCTGTTTGGTGCCCAAAAAGACGATCTGCCGGAGATCTGGCGTCAGCTGATTGACGCTGGCTTCGAAACCGGTCACGCGTACGCTAAAGCGCTGCGTATGGCGAAAACCTGCGTGGGCAGCACCTGGTGCCGCTACGGCGTCGGCGACAGCGTCGGTTTCGGCGTGGAGCTGGAGAACCGCTACAAAGGCATCCGTACGCCGCATAAAATGAAGTTCGGCGTCTCGGGATGTACCCGTGAATGTGCGGAAGCCCAGGGTAAAGACGTGGGGATTATCGCCACCGAAAAAGGCTGGAACCTGTATGTCTGCGGCAACGGTGGGATGAAACCACGCCACGCGGACCTGCTGGCCGCAGATCTCGATCACGACACGCTGATTCAGTATCTCGACCGCTTCATGATGTTCTACATCCGTACCGCCGATAAGCTGACCCGTACCGCCTCCTGGCTCGATAACCTGGAAGGCGGCATTGACTACCTGAAATCGGTCATTATCGACGACAAGCTGGGCCTGAACGAGCATCTGGAAGCGGAGATGGCACGCCTGCGTGAGGCGGTGATTTGCGAGTGGACTGAAACCGTCAACACCCCGGCGGCACAAACGCGGTTCAGACATTTTATCAACAGCACTCAGCGCGACCCGAATGTGCAGGTTGTGCCAGAGCGTGAACAGCATCGTCCGGCGACACCGTATGAACGTATTCCGGTCACGCTGGTGGAGGAAAACGCATGAGCCAGTGGATAACCATCTGCGATATTAACGACATTCTCCCCGCAACCGGCGTCTGCGCACTGCTGGGCAACGAGCAGGTTGCGATTTTCCGCCCTCGCTACGATGAACAGCTCTTTGCCATCAGCAACATCGACCCGTTCTTCGAGGCCAGCGTGCTCTCCCGTGGGTTGATTGCGGAGCATCAGGGCGAACTGTGGGTCGCCAGCCCGCTGAAAAAGCAGCGCTTCCGTTTACGTGACGGGCTGTGCATGGAAGATGAAAACTACTCGGTGAAGCACTACGACGTTCGCGTGAAGGACGGCAAGGTGCAGCTACAGGGCTAATTCCCTCGCCTTTTCAATATGAAAAGCTTATGACCCCTTATGGGTAACGGCAGGAAAAACCGTATATTTTCGGCGATTCCTGCTGTTATCCTGACGTCAATTCCTGTCCCTCCATGAATGCTGTGAGGTAATGTCGTGGATCACCTGCCGATTTTTTGTCAATTACGCCATCGCGACTGCCTGCTTGTGGGCGGCGGCGACGTGGCTGAGCGCAAAGCGCGCCTGCTGTTAGAGGCGGGCGCCCGACTGACCGTCAACGCCATTGCCTTCGCCCCCCAGTTTAACGTCTGGGCCCAGGAAGGGATGCTGACGCTGGTGCAGGGAGAGTTTGATGAATCCCTGCTGGAGACCTGCTGGCTGACCATTGCCGCGACGGATGACGATGCAGTGAACCAGCGGGTCAGCGATGCCTGTGAGGCGCGCCGTATCTTCTGTAACGTGGTGGATGCGCCGAAAGAAGCCAGCTTTATCATGCCGTCGATTATTGACCGTTCACCGCTGATGATCGCCGTGTCATCCGGGGGCCGCTCGCCCGTTCTGGCGCGCCTGCTGCGGGAAAAACTGGAAGCCCTGTTGCCGCAACATCTCGGTCAGATTGCCCACTATGCAGGGCAATTGCGCTCACGCGTGAAGCAAACCTTCGCGACCGTTGGCGAGCGTCGTCGTTTCTGGGAAAAATTCTTTGTGAATGACCGGCTGGCTCAGTCGCTGGCGAATCAGGACAGTAAAGCGGTTGAAGAGACGACGGCGCAGTTACTCGCTGAGCCGCTGGATCATCGTGGCGAAGTGGTGCTGGTCGGTGCAGGTCCTGGCGATGCGGGCTTGCTGACGCTGAAAGGCCTGCAGCAGATCCAGCAGGCGGATATTGTGGTGTATGACCGCCTGGTCTCGGATGACATCATGAACCTGGTACGCCGCGACGCTGACCGCGTCTTCGTGGGCAAACGGGCGGGCTACCACTGCGTACCGCAGGAAGAGATTAACCAGATCCTGCTGCGCGAGGCGCAAAAGGGAAAACGCGTGGTGCGCCTGAAAGGGGGCGATCCGTTTATCTTCGGTCGCGGCGGCGAGGAGCTGGAAACCCTTTGCAACGCGGGCATTCCCTTCTCCGTGGTGCCTGGCATTACCGCGGCATCCGGCTGTTCTGCGTACGCGGGTATTCCACTGACCCACCGGGATTACGCCCAGAGCGTGCGTCTGGTGACGGGCCACCTGAAAACGGGCAGCGAACTGGACTGGCACAACCTCGCCGCCGAAAAGCAAACGCTGGTGTTCTACATGGGGTTAAACCAGGCCGCCACCATTCAGGCGAAGCTGCTGGAGCACGGCATGGCGGCAGATATGCCCGTCGCGCTGGTCGAAAACGGTACCGCCATTACGCAGCGCGTGGTGGATGGCGTACTGACACAGTTAGGCGAACTGGCGCAGCAGGTTGAAAGCCCGGCGCTGATTGTGGTTGGCCGTGTGGTTGCGCTGCGCGACAAACTCAACTGGTTCTCAAACCACTAACGCACACTCTTCCTTTCCGGAGTAGTCCTGAAGCGGACTACTCCCCTCTTACCGCTGTCGATAACATACCGCCCCGAAGTGGAACGTTTCCCTTTATTCCCTTGAGTAACATCTGATTTTCGTTTTTAAGACAAGGAATGCGTATGTTTAAACTGGCAAAAGCCGCCGTACTGGTCGGCCTGTTAACCACTCTGACGGCCTGCACTGGTCACGTCCAGAACACCAAAAACAACTGCAGCTATGATTATCTGCTGCACCCGGCGATCTCCATTTCGAAGATCATCGGTGGTTGCGGCCCGGCGGCACAGCAGTAAGCGTTTTTCAGGCGTAAAAAAAACCGGGAGATCCCGGTTTTTTTGTTGGTGCGGAGCGGTTTTTTGTCGGGTGGCGCTAACGCTTACCCGACCTACACTGTTTCGTAGGCCGGGTAAGGCGAAGCCGCCACCCGGCAAGCAGACTTACGGCTTCGCAACAAACCCAATCGCTTCGTACACCGCTTTCAGGGTTTCGGACGCGCGGGCGCTGGCTTTTTCCGCACCCTCTTTCATCACTTTCTGCAGGAAGGCTTCGTCGTTGCGGTAGCGGTGATAACGCTCCTGCAGCTCGGTCAGCATGCCGGAAACGGCATCGGCCACTTCGCCTTTCAGGTGGCCATACATCTTGCCTTCGAAGTGCTGTTCCAGCTCAGGGATGCTCTGGCCGGTAACACCGGAGAGAATATCCAGCAGGTTGGAAACGCCCGCTTTATTCTGCACATCGTAGCGCACCACAGGCGGCTCGTCAGAGTCGGTCACTGCGCGCTTGAGTTTTTTCACGACCGATTTCGGATCTTCCAGCAGGCCGATAACGTTGTTGCGGTTATCGTCAGACTTGGACATCTTCTTGGTCGGCTCCAGCAGCGACATGACGCGCGCACCCGATTTCGGAATAAACGGCTCTGGCACTTTGAACACCTCGCCATAAAGCGCATTAAAGCGCTGGGCGATATCGCGGCTCAGCTCCAGGTGCTGCTTCTGGTCTTCACCCACCGGCACCTGGTTTGTCTGGTACAGCAGAATGTCTGCCGCCATCAGCACCGGATAGTCAAACAGACCGGCGTTGATGTTTTCAGAGTAGCGCGCGGATTTATCCTTGAACTGGGTCATGCGGCTCAGTTCACCGAAATAGGTGTAGCAGTTCAGCGCCCAGCCCAGCTGCGCGTGCTCTGGCACATGGGACTGAACGAAAATGGTGCTCTTCTCAGGGTCGATCCCGCAGGCCAGATACAGGGCGAGGGTGTCCAGCGTGGCTTTACGCAGCTTCTCAGGATCCTGACGGGCGGTAATCGCATGCAGATCCACGATGCAGTAAATGCAATGGTAATCATCCTGCATGCTGACCCACTGACGTAACGCACCCATGTAGTTACCAATGGTCAATTCACCTGAAGGCTGTGCGCCACTAAAAACGATGGGCTTAGTCATTATTCAATTCCTGATGTTCACTGTGCGAAAGCCCGAGAGCGGGCAACAAATCTTTGAAGTGGTCGAACACAACATCCGGCTCACTTAGCGTGATGGCCTCACCGTAGTTGTAGCCATAGGTTAATCCGACGGAAGGACATCCAGCCGCTCGGGCAGCCAGAATATCATTGCGTGAATCACCGACAAAGAGCAGCTCCGCAGGTGTTAAGGATAATTTTCCTGCCACCAGCAGCAGCGGTTCCGGATGCGGTTTTTTGTTTTGCACATCATCACCGCCCACAATCACGGAGAAGTACTTCGCGATATCCAGCGCTTCCAGCAGCGGT
Organism: Enterobacter sp. HSTU-ASh6; assembly: GCF_026319105.1. Classification (NCBI taxonomy): domain Bacteria; kingdom Pseudomonadati; phylum Pseudomonadota; class Gammaproteobacteria; order Enterobacterales; family Enterobacteriaceae; genus Enterobacter; species Enterobacter sp. HSTU-ASh6. Next base: position 35,369 of record NZ_WSPD01000020.1, read on the forward strand.
GCCACAAACGGCGTCGGTTTGTTGGTGACCAGCCCCATCGGAATGCCCTTCGCGTGCAACACGCTCAGCGTTTCCAGAACGTCCGGGAAGAGGAAACTGCCCTCTTCGACGGTCTCTTCATAGAAACGATCGAACAGTTTGCGCAGAATACGCAGTTGCTCTTCCTGTGGAATGTCCGCATGGTCAACGCTCGGTTTACCCTGTGCAGAACGCTGCGATGCGCGCTCCTGACGCGCCCAGGTCAGCGCGCGCTCCATCAGGACATCAGCGCCGTTGCCAATCCACGTGACGACACGATCTTCACCCGCCACGGGCAGCTCAAGGGCATACAGCGCCTGGTCTACGGCACTCGTTAAGCCTGGCGCGCTGTCGACCAGCGTGCCGTCGAGGTCGAATGCCACACCCCGAATTGCCTGCAATTTATCCATGACTTACCTTCGCCAGCTCACGGCGCATTTCATCAATGACTTTTTTGTAATCCGGTTGGTCGAAAATCGCCGAACCTGCAACGAACATATCCGCGCCCGCTGCCGCGATTTCACCAATGTTATTGACTTTCACCCCGCCGTCCACTTCCAGACGAATATCGTAACCTGACTCATCAATACGACGGCGTACTTCACGCAGCTTATCCAGCGTGTGAGGAATAAACGACTGACCACCAAAGCCCGGGTTAACGGACATCAGCAGGATCACGTCCAGCTTATCCATCACATAGTCGAGATAGCTCAGCGGCGTTGCCGGGTTAAACACCAGACCTGCTTTACAGCCGTTCTCTTTGATGAGCTGCAGGGTGCGATCCACATGTTCAGAGGCTTCCGGATGGAAGGTGATGATGCTGGCGCCCGCCGCGGCGAAATCCGGCACGATACGGTCAACCGGTTTCACCATCAGATGCACGTCAATCGGGGCGGTAATGCCGTAGTTACGCAGCGCCTTAAGCACCATTGGGCCAATGGTCAGATTGGGAACGTAGTGGTTATCCATCACGTCGAAATGGACAACATCTGCGCCAGCCGCGAGAGCTTTAGCGGTGTCTTCACCCAGGCGGGCAAAATCGGCCGACAGAATTGAGGGAGCAATCAAAAACTGTTTCATCCGCATCTCCTTGAAATGTGTTTACCGGCGGGCAAAACGGCTCAGGGGCGATAAAGAGCCAGGAGTTCGTCCACCTTTTTACGTGTGCCGCCGTTGCTGCTAATGCTACGCCGCACTTTAACCTGAAAATGCGTCGCGGCTTTGTACCATTCGCGCGTATCAGGGGTATCGTGATTCGAAATTAACACCGGAATTCTTTTGCTGACCAGCTTTTCCGCCATCTCCGCCAGGCGGGCCTGTTCGGCCGGGCTGAAGCTGTTGGTGTGATAGGCGGTGAAATTCGCTGTAGCAGACAGCGGCGCGTACGGAGGGTCACAGTAAACCACCGAGTTTACGCCTGCCAGCTCCATACACTCTTCATACGAGAGGCAGTGGAATTCCGCATGCTGTGCTTTTTCGGCGAAGTGATACAGCTCGTCCTGCGGGAAATAGGGGCGCTTATAACGGCCAAACGGCACGTTAAATTCCCCACGAAGATTATACCGGCACAGACCGTTATAACCATGTCGGTTGAGATAGAGGAACAGCAGTGCCCGCCGGAACGGATCCTGACTCTGGTTAAACTCCGCACGGAACTGGTAGTAAACGTCCGGGTTATTATTCTCCGGCGTAAACAGTTTGCGCGCCTCTGCGACATACTCTTCGGTACGCAGCTTAACGATGTTATAGAGGCTGATAAGGTCGCTGTTGATATCCGCCAGGATATAACGCGAAAAATCGGTGTTCAGGAACACCGATCCCGCGCCAACGAAAGGCTCGATAAGACACTCGCCCTCAGGCAGGTGCTTTTTAATATCATCGAGCAGGGGGTATTTCCCCCCTGCCCATTTCAGAAAAGCGCGATTTTTTTTCATGCTGACTAACTGATTACACCTTCTCCGGCTGTGGAGAAAGCTCCGACAGCATCCTGCGCTTTAAACATTACTTCAGATCGGCCTGAACCTGATGAATCGGCTTCGCCCATGGGTTTTTTGCCTGAACATCAGCAGGCAGGGCCGCCACGGCACGTTTTGCTTCATCTTTGGATGAATACACACCGCTGACCAGCACATACCACGGCTGACCGTTACGGGTCGTCTGATAAACCACATAGTTTTTCAGATTGGATTTCTTCGCCCAACTGTTGAGGTTGTCATAGTTAGACGAACTGCTCAGCTGCAGCGTGTAATTGCTGGATGGCGCAGACTTCAGCGAACCGACGTTGCCTGCCGTTTTACCTGCCGCGCTGCTGGATGCTGTTGCCGTCGCGGCTGGAGCCGTGGTGGCAGCCGGTGCCGTGGTGGTCGCCGTTGCTTTCGGCGCGGTCTGCGTGACAGGCGCTTTTGCAGGCTCGCTCACCGCAGCCATTTCAGTGTGTTTCGGCTGTGCCGGTACGGTTTTCACTTCAGGCGCTTTTACCACAGCCTGAGGTTTGGTTTCACGCTTAGGCTCAATTACCGCCTGCTTACGTTCAGGACGCGAGGTGGTTTGCGTCTGACGCGGTTTGGTTTCCGTCGCCGCCGTTTGTGGCTGAGCGTTAGCACCGCGAATCGGGGCAACCGTTGCAGGTTCAGTTGGCAGCGTAGAGTTAACCACGACGTTATCAACCTGCTGCTGATTCTGCGGCTGCGTCAGGGCATTGTTCAGGTCACCCTGAACTTCTACGCGCTGCTGGCCTTCAGGCGTAACAGGTGCCTGACCCTGAGCGGGGGTTGAAGATACGGGCGGCAGAGAAACATCCTGCGGCGCAGCGGTATTGCCTGCCGTCTGCTCTGCAGAGGTGGTTCCCGGTGCAGGCTGTGCGCCATTCGCCTGATCGCTTGCATCGTTACCGGAAAGGTTGATGCTCTTCTCAGCGGAAGCGGTTTGCTCGGTTGAGTTCGATGACGGTGCTTTTAGCGCAGAGCCAATGCCAACAATCAGCAGCACCAGCACCAGAACGCCAAGGCCCATCATGATGTACTGACGGGAGGCTGGTTTTGGCGCAGCGGCTTTTTTACGTTTACGCGGGCGACGCTCTACAGGCTCTTCGTCCATTGAATCTTCTTCGGACTCATAATCCTCTTCTTCTCGCTCATCACGCGCGTTGCGGCTGCGCGAAGGGCGACGATCGTCTGCATCCAGATCAACATCGTCAAAGTTGATCTGCGGCTCGTTATCACGTTCTGAAGATTGACGAGAACGACCAGTACGACGATCGCTGGGATCGGGTTTCAGCTCGTCTTCTGGTTTGAATTCATCCATTTAACACCCCACTCAAAGGCTTATGCCAACGACTTTGCATTTCACCTGAAGCTAAACGACCACCTGCAACAGTGGCCTGACCTTTCTAGTTGTTACGCCTGCTGACAATCAGCGATAGCGCCAAGAACGACATCGTGCGGCACTCCGCCGCGTACTTCACTCTTCCCTATTGCAAGCGGGAGTACAAGACGCATCTCGCCTGCCAATACTTTTTTATCGCGCATCATGTGGGGTAAATACGCGTGTGCCGACATCTCCTGCGGCCCGGTTACCGGCAAACCAGCACGCTCAAGCAGCGCAACAATACGTGCCGTCTCTTGCGGTTTGAACTGGCCAAGACGTTCAGAGGTGCGGGCGGCCATCACCATGCCAGCCGCGACGGCTTCACCGTGCAGCCAGTTGCCGTAACCCATTTCGGCTTCAATCGCGTGACCAAACGTATGCCCAAGATTCAGTAAAGCACGTAAGCCCGTTTCACGCTCGTCCGCAGCGACAACTTCTGCTTTCAGCTCACAACAACGACGAATGCAGTATGCAAGCGCAGCCTCATCCAGGCGCAGCAGCGCATCCATATTCTCTTCAAGCCAGTTAAAGAACTCGCCATCCAGAATAATGCCGTATTTGATCACTTCCGCCAGACCAGAAGCCAGCTCGCGCGCCGGCAGGGTTTTCAGACAGTCGAGATCCACCACCACCGAGGCAGGCTGGTAGAACGCGCCAATCATGTTTTTGCCGAGCGGATGGTTAACGGCCGTTTTGCCGCCAACAGAGGAGTCGACCTGAGACAGCAACGTGGTCGGGATTTGAATAAAGCGAACACCACGCTGATAGCTTGCGGCCGCAAAGCCGGTCAGATCGCCCACAACACCACCGCCCAGGGCAAGCAGTGTTGTATCGCGACCGTGCGGTTTTTGCAGCAAGGCGGTAAAGACGGTATCCAGTACCGTCAGGCTTTTATACTGCTCGCCATCGGGGAGAATCACACTGTCGACTTTAACGCCCGCCTGCTCAAGCAGGTGGCGTACACGGTCGAGATAAAGCGGAGCCAGCGTCTCATTGGTGACCAGCATCGCCTGATCACCCGCTTTCAGTGGTAAAAAGGAAGCTGGGTCGTTAAACAAACCAGCCGCGATGGTGATAGGGTAACTACGTTCCCCGAGAGTAACTGTAATCCTCTCCATGACGCGACATCCACCTTTAATGCTTTTACCCGCAGGCGAGTGTATATAAAGCCAGAATCAGTTGCTTTCCAGCATATGAATAATCTGGTTTGCAACCACTTTAGCGCTCTGATCGTCAGTACGAATGGTCACATCGGCAATCTCTTCATACAGCGGATTGCGTTCATCGGCCAACGCTTCCAGAACTTCGCGTGGTGGCGTTTCAACCTGCAGCAGCGGGCGCTTTTTATCGCGCTGCGTACGTGCCAGCTGTTTCTCAATGGTCGTCTCAAGATAGACCACTACGCCACGGGCGGAGAGACGGTTGCGGGTTTCGCGAGATTTCACAGAGCCGCCGCCTGTTGCCAGTACGATGCCCTGTTTTTCCGTGAGTTCGTTGATCACTTTTTCTTCTCGGTCACGGAAACCTTCTTCGCCTTCTACGTCGAAAACCCAGCCCACATCAGCTCCGGTTCGTTTCTCAATCTCTTGATCAGAATCGTAAAATTCCATATTGAGTTGTTGAGCTAACTGACGCCCAATAGTGCTTTTGCCGGCACCCATAGGCCCAACCAGAAAGATATTGCGTTTCTCTGCCATTTTATCGGTACTACTAAGACTATTCGTTAATGGTAATCCCCGCTTCGCAGACACCCGGCGTAGCAGGACATGAACTGAAACCTCATATGCAATAGAGCGAGAGTCAGACTAAAAATTATCTCAATACTCCGGCTTGTTTGGCAACTGATTAAATCACCGCGCCGGGCGCATAAGGTAATAAGACGTAAGTCCAACTCAAATCGGTACTCCTTGTATGCTAATTCATGCCCCACGTCAAACATCTGCAACAAACTGAATGCAAAATCATTGCGGGGATCGTTACCCGTCAGTGAATACCGACCAGACGTGGTGTAATAAACACCACTAATTCACGTCGTTCCTGGTCTTTCCCGTCATGGCGAAAAAGCGCCCCCAACCAGGGGATGCTCCCCAACCCCGGCACGCTGTCACTGCCGGTTTTGTTCTTCTGCGAAAAAATTCCGCCCAATACCAGCGTTTCTCCACTTTTTACCTCAACCTGCGTCTCTATCTCTTGTTTGTCGATAGCCAGCGTTTCGCCGTCAGCCTGCTGCAGGACCTGTCCCGGCATATTTTCGCTGATGTGCAATTTCAGGCGCACGCGTCCCCCCGGCAATACCACCGGCGTCACTTCCATCCCCAGTACGGCCTCTTTGAACTCAACGGAGGTGGCGCCGCTTTCCCCGCTGGAGACCTGATAGGGGATCTCGCTCCCCTGTTTGATACTGGCCGGCTGCATATGCGAGGCCAGCAGTCGCGGGCTGGCAATAATATCGACCTGCTGTTTTTGCTCCAGCGCAGACAGTTCCAGATCCAGCAGCCGACCGTTGATCCGCCCGATATTAAACCCTACGTGGCTGGTGGCGCTGGCCACGGACAGATCGCTGCCAAGCGTCGTGAGCTGTCCCACCTTCCCCGCGTCGGTGGCATCGGCGAGCGCCCACTTCACCCCCAGTTCACGCAGGCTTTTTTCAGTCATGGTCACAATATGCGCAGCCAGCTCTACCTGCTCGACGGGAATGTCCATTTGAGTGGCCCAGCGCACCAGCGTATCCATCACCGTCTGGCTATCCCGAATCAGCAGGCGATTGGTCCGTTTGTCGACAGATAAACTTCCCTTTGGGCTCAGGAGTTTTTCCGCTGCTTTTTGCAGCTCTCCGGCATCGGCATAGGAAAAAGGGATGCTATGTGAAACCAGCGGCGCATCAAGCTGTCGACGCGCCTTCTCCTGTTCTGAATGTTCCCGCTGTTCACGCTGCCAGGCTGCGGTATGAACATAGAAAATGCCCCCCTCCTCGCGCAAAACGAGTCCGGCGCTGGAGACAACCGTCTGTAGCGCCTGCCGCCAGGGGACATGCGTCAGGTTGAGCGAAAGCGTGCCGCCGACATCAGGCGATACCACCAGATTACGGCTCTCCTGAGTGGCCAGCGCCTGCAACACCTGAACGACCGGAACATCATCCACCACCAGCGTGACCGGCTTTGGCGCGGCGGCCCACAGCGGATGGCTGAACATCAGCAGCAACAGCGTTATCCGTAAATTCATTCTTCTCGATTCCTTCTCGTTGCCACGTCCACTGGACGGGTTCACAGGTGTCTCCCACCTCAACAACCAGTTCCGATTCAGTAATGGCGGTTATTTGCCAGCCCGCCGGGAAGCGCTCATCCATTTTTAGTCGGTGCCAGCGCTTTTGCCCATCCTGCAAAATGCCGATAGCCTCGCGTCCCCCCACCATGCCGCGATAGCGCCACTGCGTCAGTTCACCCGTCGCGCAGGGATCGTCCGGCGGGCGAAAGGGATCGCGCATGCCGGTCAACAGCAATACTGAGCACACCAGCCAGTATCGTGTACTATTTCGCATGATCCAGCTCCAGCCGCAGGCGTAACGCCTTACCTTCAGGTGCAATTGCGAAAGCCGCAATCTCGACATCCCGCTGCGCCAGCCGGGAAAAAAGCCCCGGGATGGCCTGCCACTCCGCCTCCAGCGTCAGCTCTCCTCCGTTCTGCAGCGGCTTCCAGTGAACCAGCGTCGTCTCATCCCCCTGAAAATCAAGCGGCGAAAACGGCTTCATTTCTGGCGCTTGCGCGGTTTCTGTGCGCAGCGGCACCGTGCTGACGACAGGCCATAACGATGCGTTGGTCCTCGCCTCCTGGATCAGCTGGCTTTGTCGTTCAGCACACTGTCTCTCTACCGGTCTGAGCAGGGTGCCCCACGCAGCCAGCCCAGCCAGGAAAGTGCTCAGACACCAGCAGAGACCGCGGATCCAGGGACGGCTTTCGCACCAGCGCTCCAACAGGATATTCACGCGTTACCCCTCGCTAAGATGAAAGGTGAACGACCAGCGCCCCTGGCTATCCTGCCGAAGCTCACCCGCTGTCCCGGGGGTAAAGCCCGGGAGTTGTCCAAGCGCATCACGCAGCGCAGACAGGGCCGGCAGGGTGGTGGCAAACCCGGTAAACATCAGAGCGGGAGGCTGGTAGCGCAGTTCCGTCAGCCAGATCTGCGCAGGAAGGGTGGCGGACAGCGACTCCAGCACCGGCTGCCATGCGCGCCGCTGGCGAGCGGGGCTTTGCACGGATGTCGCGAGTCTCTGGCGAGCAACGAGGCCGTGCTGCACGGACTGTATCCCCGTCAGATCCGTTTGCAGGGCGTGCAGCCGCAAAAGCGGGGTCATCCGCAAACAGGCGATGGTCGTGACCATCAACAGCGCCGTGCAGACAAACGTTGCTCCCCAGAAACGCAGGCATCGCGCGCGCCGCTGCTGCCGCCACGGCAGAAAATTCGTGATGCTCATGCGGGCACCTCACTCATGGCTAACGCCAGCGCAACGGTATAGTCCGCGCCGCATTCCGGTAACGGGGCATGGCATCGCTGCAGGGTTTCCCATGGATTACGCTGGCTATCAAACAGCGCGATATCCGCCGGCTCCACGGCCAGCAGAGCTGAGAGCTCAGCCACGTTTTCAGCTTCTGCGGCAACACGGCGCCCCCACTGGTGGCGCATCGCCCAGAGCCACTGCCGTTCATCCCGCCAGACGACACACTGCGCCGGTGCCACCGCCGGAAGAAGATTCTTCAGCGCACTGGCATCCGGGGTAATGGTCGCCAGCCGCAAACGTAACGTTTTGGCCAGCGTCAGCAGGGTTTCGACCTCGTTGTTTTGCGCCGCCGTCACGTGAAATGTGCTGCTAAAGGTGTCCTGCGCGTAATCGAAACAGAGCGTATCGGCAGACATCTCCAGCTCCCGCGCCAGCGCCGCGCCAAGCCATGAGAGCTGTTCGCTGTCGCGCAGCGCAATGGCCAGGCGGGGAAGCGACCTTTGCAGGGTGCGTGCTGCCGGAAAAGAGAGAAAAACCCGGTGATAGTGCGGCAACGTTTTTCGCCAGTCGCGTAACGCATCAATCAGCTGTTCTGGCTGATAAATCTTGCCGTCACCAATGATCCCTTCGGCCAGAGGAACGGCCCACCAGCGGCGTAAACTCCAGCCCGACTTCTCTCGCACCAGCGCGACAATCAGCACCCTATCCTGTTGAATATGAACGCCCGTTTGCCATGTTTTAAAAGCCATGTTTCACGATCTCCTTATCGCCCGTCGCCTTGACGGCTATATCAATGAATCAGGCTTGCCTTTATACTACCGCGCGATTGTTTAGAAACTGCCCAAGTGAAACCAAATGGGAAATCTCCGGTGAAGTTCGTAAAGTATTTATTTATCCTTGCAGTCTGTTGCATTCTGCTGGGAGCAGGCTCGATTTACGGTTTATACAAATATATTGAGCCACAGCTACCTGATGTCGCCACGCTTCGCGATGTGCGTCTCCAGATCCCGATGCAGGTCTATAGCGCCGATGGCGAATTAATGGCGCAGTATGGCGAGAAGCGTCGTATCCCGCTGACCTTAAACCAAATTCCGCCCGTGATGGTGAAAGCCTTTATCGCCACAGAGGACAGCCGTTTTTACGAGCACCACGGTGTCGATCCGGTGGGGATTTTCCGTGCCGCGAGCATTGCGCTGTTCTCCGGCCATGCCTCCCAGGGGGCAAGTACCATTACGCAGCAGCTGGCGCGTAACTTCTTCCTCAGCCCTGAAAAGACGCTGATACGTAAGATCAAAGAGGTGTTCCTTGCGATCCGTATTGAGCAGTTGCTGAGCAAAGACGAGATCCTTGAGCTGTACCTCAATAAAATCTACCTGGGCTACCGTGCCTATGGCGTGGGGGCGGCCGCGCAGGTGTACTTCGGTAAGCCTGTTGAGCAGCTCACCTTAAGCGAAATGGCGACCATCGCCGGTCTGCCAAAAGCGCCCTCAACCTTTAACCCGCTCTACTCGCTCGATCGCGCCACCGCGCGTCGCAATGTCGTCCTGTCACGTATGCTGAGCGAAGGCTACATTAGCCAGAGTGAGTACAACCAGGCGCGCAACGATGTCATTGACGCCAACTACCATGCCCCGGAGATCGCCTTCTCTGCCCCTTATCTGACCGAAATGGTTCGCCAGGAGATGGTGAACCGCTATGGCGATAAGGCCTATGAAGATGGCTACCGCGTTTACACCACCGTCACCCGCAAAGTGCAGCAGGCGGCTCAGGACGCGGTGCGCAACAACGTGATGGATTACGATATGCGTCACGGCTATCGCGGCCCGTCAAACGTGCTCTGGAAAGTGGGCGAAAGCGCATGGGACAGCAAAAAAATCACCAGTACGCTGAAAGCGCTGCCGACCTATGGTCCGCTCCTTCCGGCCGTGGTGACGCAGGCCGATCCTCAGGAAGCCGTGGCAACGCTCGCGGATGGGACATCCGTCTCCCTGCGTATGGAGGGGATTCGTTGGGCGCGTCCGTACCGTTCGGATACCCTGCAGGGCGCAACACCGCGTAAAGTGACCGATGCAGTCCAGACCGGACAACAAATCTGGGTGCGCAAGGTGGGCGATGCCTGGTGGCTGGCACAGGTACCGGACGTCAACTCCGCCCTGGTCTCCATCAACCCGCAGAATGGCGCCGTGCTGGCGTTGGTCGGTGGATTCGATTTCAACCAGAGCAAATTTAACCGCGCCACTCAGGCGCTGCGTCAGGTGGGTTCCAACATTAAGCCGTTCCTCTACACGGCGGCAATGGATAAGGGCCTGACCCTGGCCAGCATCCTTAACGACGTGCCTATCTCACGCTGGGATGCCGGAGCAGGTTCCGACTGGCAGCCGAAGAACTCCCCTGCGGAATATGCCGGCCCTATTCGTCTTCGCCAGGGTCTGGGACAGTCGAAAAACGTGGTGATGGTGCGAGCCATGCGCGCGATGGGCGTCGACTATGCCGCTGAGTATCTGCAACGCTTCGGTTTCCCGGCGCAGAACATCGTGCGTACCGAATCGCTGGCGTTAGGCTCTGCGTCATTCACCCCGCTTCAGGTGGCGCGTGGATATTCCGTGATGGCCAACGGCGGCTTCCTGATTGACCCGTACTTCATCAGCAAAATTGAGAACGATCAGGGCGGCGTGCTGTTTGAGGCGAAGCCGAAAATTGCCTGTGCAGAGTGCGATATTCCGGTGATTTACGGTAATACACCGAAATCTGACGTGCTTGAGAATAAGGACATGGAAGACCCTGCCGTGTCGCAGGAGCAGCCGAACGGCGTTGTACCGCAGCCACAGCTGGAACAGGCGAACCAGGCGCTGGTCGCACAGACGGGTGCGCAGGAATATGCCCCGCATGTGATCAATACCCCGCTGTCATTCCTGATCAAGAGTGCGCTGAACACCAACATCTTCGGTGAACCCGGCTGGCAGGGTACCGGCTGGCGCGCAGGGCGTGATTTGCAGCGCCATGATATCGGCGGTAAAACGGGGACCACCAACAGCTCGAAGGATGCCTGGTTCTCGGGTTACGGCCCGGGCGTGGTGACCTCGGTGTGGATCGGTTTCGACGATCACCGCCGTGATTTAGGTCGTACAACGGCGTCTGGCGCGATAAAAGATCAGATTTCCGGCTACGAAGGCGGCGCGAAAAGCGCGCAACCGGCCTGGGATGCCTACATGAAATCGGTCCTTGAAGGTGTGCCGGAGCAACCGCTGACGCCACCGCCGGGCGTGGTGACGGTCAATATCGACCGCAGCACGGGCCAGCTCGCCAACGGCGGCAACAGCCGCGAAGAGTATTTCATCGAGGGCACGCAGCCGACCACACAGGCGGTGCATGAGGTGGGTACCGAGATTATTGATAACGGCGAAACGCACGAGCTGTTCTAAATATAAAAATGCCCGGTAAAAGCCGGGCAAAACATCGCAGGCCGGGTCAGGCGAAGCCGCCACCCGGCTTTTTTTATGGACTACAGTCGCCCCTGCCCCTTCAGCCACTCCCGGACCAGGAACAGCGCGCTCACGTTGCGAGCTTCATTGAAGTCAGGGTCTTCAAGCAGATCCATCAGATGCGCCAGCGGCCAGCGAACCTGCGGCAGCGGCTCCGGCTCGTCCCCTTCCAGCGATTCAGGGTAGAGGTCTTCAGCCACCACGATATTCATTTTGCTGGAAAAATAAGACGGTGCCATGCTCAGTTTTTTCAGGAACGACAGCTCATTGGCACCAAAACCCACCTCTTCTTTCAGCTCGCGGTTTGCCGCTTCAAAGACGGTTTCGCCCGGGTCGATAAGCCCTTTCGAGAACCCAAGCTCGTAAGATTCCGTTCCCACAGCGTATTCGCGGATCAAAATCAGATGATCGTCGACAATCGGAACTATCATCACCGCTTCGCGCGACGAGGGGCGCATACGCTCATAAACGCGACGCACACCGTTGCTGAACTCCAGGTCCACACTTTCGACATTAAACAGGCGCGATTTTGCGACAGTTTCAACATTCAGAATGGTGGGTTTTTGTAGTGGTTTGCTCATCTTGATGGGTCTTAGCAGTGAGAACTGGCGTTATTGTGCGATACGCTGCACGGTTTCGGCAATGTCAATCGTTCTTTATTTACATTTGTGCAACGTAGCAGGGATCAATCCTCAATTCAAAACAAATGTCAAGAGGTTGAAATGTTTCCAGGAATTTGCTGATATCGCGCCCTATCAGGCTTTGCTATTATCAGCGGTCACTGGGATGCGCTTCAGAATGCTCAAGTTCGACTCCATACTTGCCGATAGCCAGCCACAGAAACTCATTCATTGTAAAGGTGCTACTGACTTTACCCTAAATAATTCGAGTTGTATGAGAGCGGCGACGCAGCGAATCCTCAGGAGCGTACATCAGTACGTGACTGAGGTGAGCGAGGACAAACTGGCCTTGCCAGTTTGAACAGCGCTTGCGCTGGCCTCGAAGGGGCGAGGCCACAGGCCGAGTCAAGCCAACGCACAGACAACTCGAAGTATGACGGGTATACACCTGTAAGAAGATAAGTAAGATGGGGAAAGCATGAGCACCATTTTGATTGTTCTCGCTGCTATGCTGGCCGGCGCATTGGTTGCAGGATGGATCTACAGGCGTCGCGTACAGCGCCGTTACCGTCTGCCCTTTTTGAATGCTTTTGCGGGTGCGAGCACGCGTAAGCTTACACAAGACGAGCGCGATGCGGTTGAAAACTATCTTGAAATACTGAACCGTTCTCAGCTGACCCCTGGGCCGACGGGAGCCACTGCTGCGCCCGTTGCGCTAAAGCTTAATGCGCAAAGCGATACCGTACTTTGCGTGACGCGCTCCATCACGCGGTATGGCATCACCACCGACGATCCCAACAAATGGCGCTATTACCTTGATTCTGTCGAAGTGCATCTGCCCCCGTCCTGGGAGCAATACATTAATGACGAAAACAGCGTTGAGCTGATCCATACCGATTCATTGCCCCTGGTTATCTCACTGAACGGCCACACGCTGAATGAGTACCTTCAGGAAGCCCCGCGTTTTGCGCTTGAGCGCGCAAGTTCGACCCAGGCCTCCATCCGTGGCGAAGAGACTGAGCAGATCGAGCTGTTGAACATTCGCCAGGAGACGCATGAAGAGTATGCCCTGAGCCGCCCGGACGGCATTCGTGAAGCCGTTCTGATCGTCGCTGCCTTCCTGCTCTTTTTTGTCTGCCTGCTGACGCCGGATGTGTTTGTCCCCTGGCTAGCCGGAGGTGCGGTGCTGCTGCTGGCTGCCGGGCTGTGGGGACTGTTCGCCCCGCCTGCCAAAACCTCGCTGCGAGAGATCCACTGTCTGCGCGGTACGCCCAAGCGCTGGGGTCTGTTTGGTGAAAACGATCAGGAACATCTCAACAATATCTCGCTCGGTATTATCGACCTTATCTACCCGCGTCACTGGCAACCGTGGATTGCGCAGGACTTAGGTCAGAAAACCGATATTGATATCTACCTTGACCGCCACGTTGTGCGCCAGGGACGCTTCTTATCCCTGCATGATGAAGTAAAAAATTTCCCGCTTCAGCACTGGCTACGCAGCGCGGTCATTGCCGGCGGCGCTGCGCTGGTCTTTATCATGTTGCTGCTTTTCGTGCCGCTGGATATGCCCATCAAATTCACCCTGTCGTGGATAAAAGGGGCGCAAACCATCGAAGCGACCAGCGTCAATCAACTGGATGAAGCCGGTGTGCGCGTGGGAGACACGCTGCGCCTGAAGGGAACCGGGATGTGTAATATTCACACCCCAGGGGCGTGGAACACGCGCCAGAACTCACCGTTCACGCCGTTCGATTGCTCGCAAATTATCTGGAACGACGCACCGCCGCTGCCGCTGCCGGAATCCGAAGTGGTGAACAAAGCCACGGCGCTTACCCAGACGGTCAATCGCCAGCTGCACCCGAAACCGGACGATGATTCGCGCGTCAGCCCTGCGCTGCGCTCGGCCATTCAGAAATCGGGCATGGTTCTGTTGGATGATTTTGGTGACATCGTGCTGAAAACACAGGATCTCTGTGCCTCTCAGGACGAGTGCATACGTCTCAAAAATGCGCTGGTCAACCTGGGGAACAGTAAAGACTGGGACTCGCTGGTGAAACGTGCCGAAGCGGGACGACTGGATGGCGTTAACGTGCTGCTGCGCCCGGTTAGCGCTGAATCGCTGGATAACCTGGTCGCCACCTCGACATCACCGTTCATGATGCGCGAAACCACCCGTGCGGCGCAGGCGCTGAACAGCCCGGCACCCGGCGGGTTTGTGATTGTCAGCGATGAAGGCAGCGACCTGGTCGATCAGCCTTACCCGCAGGTCGCGCTTTATGACTACCCGGCGCAGGAACAGTGGAGCCAGTTCCAGCGCCTGGCGCAGATGCTTATGCAGACGCCGTTCAGCGCCGAAGGCATCGTCACGAGTATTTATACCGATGCCAATGGCACCCGCCATGTCGGCCTGCACCGGATGCCGGATAGCGCAGGGTTGTGGCGTTACATCGGCACCTCACTGCTGATGATCGCGATGCTTGCCGCCATATTCTGGAACGGTGTTATGGCCCTGCGCCGCTACCAGCGCTCGCGCACCCGGCTGGCCGAGATCCAGCAATATTACGAAAACTGCCTCAATCCTAAGCTGATCCCCTCTTCTGAGAGCCTGATCTGATAACGTCGCTGCGCGACAAGATGTGCTACCCTGTCGCGCACGTTTCTTCTGGCTGGAGTTCCCCCTTATGCATCTTGATATCGCCTGGCAGGAGGTTGATACCGTTCTGCTGGATATGGACGGCACGCTGCTCGATCTCGCCTTTGATAACTATTTCTGGCAAACGCTGGTTCCTGAAACCTATAGCGAGCAACAGGGGATCACCCCGGCAGAAGCGCAGGCATTCATTCGTTCGCAATATAGCGCGGTGCAACATACGCTAAACTGGTACTGTCTTGACTACTGGAGCGAGCGCCTCGGTTTAGATATTTGTGCCATGACTACCGCCCAGGGCCCACGCGCCGTTTTGCGCGAGGATACGGTTCCGTTCCTGGATGCGCTGAAAGCGAGCGGCAAGCGCCGTATCTTGCTGACCAACGCGCATCCGCACAACCTGGCCGTGAAGCTGGAGCATACGGGGCTGGCGTCGCACCTTGATTTATTACTTTCCACCCACACATTTGGTTATCCGAAAGAGGATCAGCGTTTGTGGCATGCGGTGAAGGAAGAGACGGGTTTGCAGCCGGAGCGCACGTTGTTCATTGATGACAGCGAACCCATTCTGGATTCCGCCGCGACGTTTGGCATTCGCTATTGTCTGGGCGTCACCAATCCTGACTCTGGCCTGGCTGAAAAAAGCTATCTGCGCCATCCGGGACTGAACGACTATCGCCAGATGATCCCCTCACTGACCGTGAAGGAGACGCCACATGAAAGAAAAACCCTCTGACGGGGTAAGACTGGATAAATGGCTGTGGGCGGCGCGTTTTTATAAAACACGCGCCCTTGCCCGCGAGATGATTGACGGCGGTAAAGTGCATTACAACGGCCAGCGCAGCAAACCGAGCAAGCTGGTTGAGCTGAATGCCACCTTAACGCTGCGTCAGGGCAACGATGAACGAACGGTGGTGATTAAAGCCATTACCGAACAACGACGGCCCGCCTCTGAAGCCGTACTGCTTTATGAAGAGACGGCGGAAAGCATTGAAAAGCGCGAGAAGACCGCGCTGGCGCGCAAAATGAACGCGCTGACCATGCCCCACCCGGACCGGCGACCGGATAAAAAAGAGCGCCGCGATCTGATGAAATTTAAACACGGTGAGACCGAGTAACCTCACCTGCACGAGAGACTATTATGGCCCAACACGACCAATTACACCGCTATCTGTTTGAACAATTCGCCGTGCGTGGCGAGCTGGTCACCGTATCCGAAACCTGGAAACAGATTCTGGAAAACCACACCTACCCGCTGCCGGTGAAAACCCTGTTGGGCGAACTGCTGGTTGCCACCAGCCTGCTGACCGCTACGCTGAAATTTGCCGGTGATATCACCGTGCAGCTGCAGGGTGACGGCCCGATGTCGCTGGCGGTCATCAACGGCAATAACCAGCAGCAGATGCGTGGCGTGGCGCGCGTTCAGGGCGACGTGCCTGAAAATGCGGACCTCAAAACGCTGGTGGGTAATGGTTACCTGGTGATCACCATCTCCCCGGAAGAAGGTGAACGCTATCAGGGTGTGGTCGGTCTGGAAGGCGACACCCTGGCTGCCTGCCTGGAAGATTACTTCATGCGTTCTGAACAGCTGCCAACGCGTCTGTTTATCCGCACCGGTGAAGTGGACGGTCAGCCTGCTGCGGGCGGTATGCTGCTGCAGGTTCTGCCGGCACAGGATGCTCAGACCAATGATTTCGAACACCTGGCAACGCTGACCGAAACCATCAAGGCAGAAGAGCTGTTCAACCTGTCGGCGACCGACGTGCTGTGGCGTCTGTACCACGAGGAAGAAGTGACCGTCTACGATCCGCAGACTGTTGAGTTTAAGTGCACCTGCTCTCGCGAGCGTTGCGCTGGCGCGCTGAAAACCCTGCCTGATGAAGAGATCGACAGCATCATGGCGGAAGATGGCGAAATTGATATGCACTGTGACTACTGCGGTACGCACTACGTGTTCAATTCAATGGATATCGCTGAGATCCGCAACAATGCCTCCCCGGCGGATCCGCAGGTCCACTAATACTCTTTGCCCCTCACCCTAACCCTCTCCCCAAAGGGGAGAGGGAACCTGGACACTCTCTCCCCTTTGGGGAGAGGGCTCGGGTGAGGGGGTAAAAAAACCTCCCCCAGCTGAATCGTTTTCACAATGTAACACTTACGTAATTTTCTTACGTGTATGCGATTACATTCACATTCCTTCCGATAAAATCACCAGCGTTTAACCTTTTCGGAACATTTTCCCCAACAAAAAAGCGATTCCTGCGATAATCCGCCTGCACTGTGACTGGAGTCGCAGCGTTTTCCGTTAGTAAGGGTTTTGTCCAGATGCGTAAATCTATGAGCCCCGTCGCGGTTAGCAACCTCAGAAAAACCCTACAATTTTAGGCAGTACATATTGGCTAAGGAGCAGTGATATGCGTGTTACTGGTTTAACCCCGCAAGATCTCAAGGCTTATGGTATTCACGACGTCCAGGAAATCGTCTACAACCCCGACTACGATACGCTGTATCAGGAAGAGCTCAATCCAGCACTGGAAGGATACGAGCGCGGTGTGTTGACTAATCTTGGTGCTATCGCCGTCGATACCGGTATTTTTACCGGTCGTTCGCCGAAAGATAAGTATATCGTCCGTGACGATACCACCCGCGATACGCTGTGGTGGGCTGATAAGGGCAAAGGAAAGAACGATAACAAACCGCTCTCTCCGGAAACCTGGCAGCATCTGAAAGGGCTCGTCACTCATCAACTTTCCGGCAAGCGTCTGTTCATTGTCGACGCTTTCTGCGGCGCTAATGCCGACACCCGTCTCTCCGTACGTTTTATCACCGAAGTGGCCTGGCAGGCACATTTCGTGAAAAACATGTTTATTCGTCCAACCGACGAAGAGCTGCAGGATTTCACCCCAGATTTCATTGTGATGAACGGCGCGAAATGCACGAACCCACAGTGGAAAGAGCAGGGTCTGAACTCCGAAAACTTTGTTGCCTTCAACCTGACCGAGCGTATCCAGCTGATTGGCGGTACCTGGTACGGTGGCGAAATGAAGAAAGGGATGTTCTCCGTCATGAACTACCTGCTGCCGCTGCGGGGCATCGCCTCCATGCACTGCTCGGCGAACGTCGGGGAAAAAGGCGACGTGGCGGTGTTCTTTGGTCTTTCCGGCACCGGGAAAACTACGCTGTCCACCGATCCAAAACGTCGTCTGATTGGCGATGACGAACACGGCTGGGATGACGACGGCGTATTCAACTTTGAAGGCGGCTGCTACGCGAAGACCATTCGTCTTTCTGAAGAGGCCGAACCGGATATCTTCCACGCCATCCGTCGCGATGCGCTGCTGGAAAACGTCACCGTGCGTGCTGACGGCTCCATCGACTTCGACGATGCGTCGAAGACGGAAAACACCCGCGTCTCTTATCCGATCTACCACATCGACAATATCGTCAAGCCGGTGTCAAAAGCGGGTCATGCCACGAAGGTCATTTTCCTGACGGCGGATGCGTTCGGCGTGCTGCCGCCGGTCTCTCGCCTGACCGCCAGCCAGACGCAGTACCACTTCCTCTCCGGCTTCACCGCGAAGCTGGCCGGTACCGAGCGCGGCGTGACGGAGCCAACCCCGACCTTCTCCGCCTGCTTCGGCGCGGCGTTCCTGTCGCTGCACCCGACGCAGTACGCGGAAGTGCTGGTGAAACGCATGCAGGCATCCGGGGCACAGGCATATCTGGTAAACACCGGCTGGAACGGCACCGGCAAGCGTATCTCCATCAAAGATACCCGCGCCATTATCGACGCCATTCTGGATGGTTCTCTGGACGACGCCGAAACCTTCACGCTGCCGATGTTTGATCTGGCCATCCCGACGTCGCTGCCGGGTGTGGATACGCATATCCTCGACCCGCGCAATACGTATGGTTCGCCGGAGCAGTGGCGTGAAAAAGCGGAATCGCTGGCGAAACTGTTTATTGAGAACTTCGAGAAGTATACCGATACCCCGGCAGGTGCTGCGCTGGTGAGTGCGGGACCGAAGCTGTAGGTAAAAACAAAAAGGCAACGAAAGTTGCCTTTTTTAATGTTTTCTCCCTCTCCCCTTGGGAGAGGGTCGGGGTGAGGGCATCAGACCGCACTATCCCTCTTTCACCTGCCCCCGCGTAACCGGCACCGGCAACCAGGCGCGAATGCTTAAACCGCCCCGCTCGCTGGTACCAATCTCCAGCAACCCGTTATGGTTATCCACAATACGCTGCACAATCGCCAGGCCCAGGCCCGTACCGCTGGTGCTGCGGGCGCTGTCGCCGCGCACAAACGGCTGGAACAGATGTTTACGCTGCTCCGGCTTAATGCCAGGACCGTCGTCTTCGACCTGGAACCAGGCGCGGTTGAGTTCAGAACCACTGCTCACCTTGATCCAGCCATTGCCGTAGCGCGCCGCGTTGACCACCATGTTCGCTACCGCGCGCTTAATGGAGAGCGGGTGCATGCGAACCTGAATTTCACCCGCCTGAAGGTCGGTATCAATTTCACGTTCATAGCCACTTTCCGCTGCCACCACTTCACCCAGCACCGCGTTCAGATCGGCCATCTCCATCGGCATCTCCTGCCCGGTGCGCAGGTAGTCGATGAACTGCTCGATGATGGCGTTACACTCTTCGATATCCTTGTTGATGGACTCGGCGAGATAACCGTCTTCTTCTCCCATCATCTCCGTCGCCAGACGGATACGCGTGAGCGGCGTGCGCAGGTCATGGCTGACCCCCGCCATCAGCAGCGTACGATCATCCGCCAGCTGCTTCACGCCTGCCGCCATATGATTAAACGCACGCGTCACCGAACGGACTTCCGAAGCGCCATACTCGCGCAGCGGGGGAGGAATAATGCCCTTACCGACCTGCAGCGCCGCGTGCTCCAGGTCGACCAGCGGTCGGTTCTGTATACGGATAAACAGCCACGCACCGCCTATCGCCAGCAGCATAATCGCCAGGGTGTAGCGGAACAGCGGCGAGAAATCGCCCTGATGGATTTCGGTCAGCGGGACGCGCACCCAGATGTTGGGCGACAGCCAGGTTTTCAGCCAGACGACAGGCGAGCTTTTGTTTACCTCAACGCGCACTTCCGTCGGGCCGCCCAGCTGCTGCGCCATCTGCTGACTGAGAAATTCGTAGTGCTGCGCCCAGCGCAGGCCGGCGTCTTCCGCTGCTTCATTGGAATAGAGCGAAATGCCCAGCTCACGGTAGATTTCACGGCGAAACGCCGGAGGAACAACCAGTTGCGTGCCGTCCTCCAGCTGCAGCTTATCGGTCATCAGCATACGGACTTCATAGGCCAGGACCTTATTAAACTGCTGGAGGCTAGGCAAAATTGCAAAGTTCAGCACGACCAGGTAGGTCGTCACCAGGCTGACGAACAGCAGGGTGACGATCAGTAACAGGGTGCGGGCAAACGAGCTTCGCGGTGAGAAGCGCATTCGCCTCATGCTTTAGAGCCGTCCGGGACGAACACGTAGCCCAGACCCCAAACGGTCTGAATATAACGAGGATGCGCTGGATCTTCTTCCACCATGCGGCGCAGACGGGAAATCTGCACGTCGATGGAGCGTTCCATTGCGGAGTATTCACGACCACGCGCGAGGTTCATCAGCTTATCACGGGAGAGCGGTTCACGCGGGTGGCTGACCAGCGCTTTCAGCACCGCAAATTCGCCGCTGGTGAGCGGCATAGGCTCGTCTTCACGGAACATCTCGCGCGTGCCGAGGTTCAGCTTAAACTTGCCGAAGGCGATGACGGCTTCTTCCTGCGACGGTGCGCCCGGCAGTTCGTTCGCCTGACGACGCAGCACGGCACGAATACGCGCAAGCAGTTCACGCGGGTTAAACGGTTTAGGAATGTAGTCGTCCGCGCCGATTTCGAGGCCCACGATACGGTCCACTTCCTCGCCCTTCGCCGTCACCATGATGATCGGCATCGGGTTGCTCTGGCTACGCAGACGGCGGCAGATCGAGAGCCCGTCTTCGCCAGGCAGCATCAGGTCGAGAACCATCAGGTGGAAAGATTCACGGGTCAGCAGACGGTCCATCTGCTCAGCGTTCGCGACGCTACGAACCTGGAAGCCCTGCTCGGTCAGATAACGTTCCAGCAGCGCACGCAGGCGCATGTCGTCATCCACGACCAGAATTTTGTAGTTCTCTTGCATTGTGTGTACTCCCAAAGGTTCGGATAGTCTAATAACAGCGTATTCTAAAAAAGTGCACGTGTTCGACCAGCTAATTCTGGTATAAATTCTAGTCGAAATTGTTACAAAGCATATTTAACAGCAGCTTATCTGCACATTTCATCACATAAATCATTATTAACGCTGTCAGATATGCGATGTGATACGTAATGTGCGCAAGGTTTGCAATGATGTCGAGTCTGAAGGTCACCCAATGAAAACGCCCCTGATCACCCGCGAAGGGTACGAAAAACTCAAAAGAGAGATGGACACCCTGTGGCGCGAAGAGCGCCCTGAAGTGACCAAAAAAGTGACCTGGGCAGCAAGCCTGGGCGACCGCAGCGAAAACGCTGACTACCAGTACAACAAAAAGCGGCTGCGTGAGATCGACCGCCGGGTACGCTATCTGACCAAATGCCTTGAAAACCTTAAAATTGTCGATTACTCCCCCCAGCAGGAGGGCAAAGTGTTCTTTGGCGCGTGGGTTGAGATTGAGAACGACAACGGTGATACCCTGCGTTTTCGCATTGTCGGCTACGATGAAATTTTTGGTCGTAAGGATTACATCTCCATCGACTCCCCGATGGCCCGCGCGCTGCTAAAAAAAGAGGTGGGCGACCTCGCCGTCGTGCAGACACCCGCCGGTGAAGCCAGCTGGTACGTCAATGAGATCGTCTACGTAAAATAGTCCGAGAGCGCCCTCCCCGGCTGGCATTTTGCCGTGTCAGCCCGTATAACTATCCCCTGATTTTTGACCCACAAGATGATAAAGCCATGATGAAAGATTCGCTCTGCCGCATTATTGCGGGTGAACTTCAGGCCAGAGCCGAACAGGTAGAAGCTGCCGTTCGCCTGCTTGATGAAGGGAACACCGTGCCGTTTATTGCACGTTATCGTAAGGAAGTCACCGGCGGGCTGGATGACACGCAGCTGCGTAACCTGGAAACCCGTCTGGGTTATCTGCGCGAACTGGAAGAACGTCGTCAGGCGATCCTCAAATCCATCGGCGAACAGGGCAAACTGACCAGCGAGCTGGAAGCCGCCATCAACGGCACCCTGAGCAAAACCGAGCTCGAAGACCTCTATCTGCCGTACAAGCCGAAGCGCCGCACGCGCGGGCAGATTGCGATTGAAGCGGGCCTTGAGCCGCTGGCAGAGCTGCTGTGGAACACGCCGTCACATGATCCGGAAACCGAAGCGGCGAAATTTATTGATGCCGATAAAGGCGTGGCGGACACCAAAGCCGCTCTTGATGGCGCACGCTACATTCTGATGGAGCGCTTCGCCGAAGACGCAGCCCTGCTTGCCAAAGTGCGTGATTACCTGTGGAAGAATGCACACATCGTCTCTACCGTCGTCGCGGGTAAAGAGGAAGAGGGCGCGAAATTCCGCGACTACTTCGATCACCACGAACCGATTTCTACCACCCCTTCTCACCGTGCGCTGGCGATGTTCCGTGGCCGCAACGAAGGCGTGCTGCAGCTCTCCCTGAACGCCGACCCGCAGTTTGACGAGCCGCCGAAAGAGAGCCACTGTGAGCAGATCATCATCGACCATCTTGGCCTGCGCCTGAACAACGCCCCGGCAGACAGCTGGCGTAAAGGCGTGGTGAGCTGGACCTGGCGCATCAAGGTGCTGATGCACCTCGAAACCGAGCTGATGGGCACCGTGCGCGAGCGCGCCGAAGATGAAGCGATCAACGTCTTCGCCCGTAACCTGCACGACCTGCTGATGGCCGCCCCTGCTGGCCTGCGTGCCACCATGGGTCTCGATCCGGGGCTGCGTACCGGCGTGAAGGTGGCCGTGGTGGACGGCACCGGTAAACTGGTCGCTACCGACACCATCTATCCGCACACCGGCCAGGCCGCCAAAGCGGCCGTTGTGGTGGCCGCGCTGTGCGAGAAGTACAACGTGGAGCTGGTCGCCATCGGCAACGGTACGGCGTCCCGCGAAACCGAACGTTTCTACCTCGACGTGCAGAAGCAGTTCCCGAAAGTGACGGCGCAGAAAGTGATCGTCAGCGAAGCGGGGGCCTCCGTCTATTCCGCGTCCGAGCTGGCAGCGCAGGAGTTCCCGGACCTGGACGTTTCTCTTCGCGGTGCGGTCTCGATCGCCCGTCGCCTGCAGGATCCGCTGGCAGAGCTGGTGAAAATCGACCCGAAATCCATCGGCGTGGGCCAGTATCAGCACGACGTGAGCCAGACTCAGCTGGCGCGTAAGCTGGATGCGGTGGTGGAAGACTGTGTTAACGCCGTCGGCGTGGACCTGAACACCGCCTCCGTTCCTCTGCTGACTCGCGTGGCGGGCTTAACCCGCATGATGGCTCAGAACATCGTCGCCTGGCGCGATGAGAACGGTCAGTTCCAGAACCGCCAGCAGCTGCTGAAGGTAAGCCGTCTGGGGCCAAAAGCGTTTGAGCAGTGCGCGGGCTTCCTGCGCATCAACCATGGCGATAACCCGCTGGATGCCTCCACCGTTCACCCGGAAGCGTACCCGGTGGTGGAACGCATTCTGGCCGCCACCCAGCAGGCGCTGAAAGATCTGATGGGCGACAGCAGCGCCCTGCGCAACCTGAAAGCCGCTGATTTCACTGACGACAAGTTTGGTGTGCCTACCGTTACCGACATCATCAAAGAGCTGGAAAAGCCGGGCCGCGACCCGCGCCCTGAGTTTAAAACAGCGACCTTTGCCGACGGTATCGAGACCATGAACGACCTGCTTCCGGGCATGGTGCTGGAAGGCGCAGTGACCAACGTCACCAACTTTGGCGCATTTGTCGATATCGGCGTGCATCAGGATGGTCTGGTGCACATCTCATCGCTTGCCGACAAGTTCGTTGAAGACCCGCATACCGTGGTCAAAGCGGGCGACATCGTGAAGGTTAAAGTGCTGGAAGTGGATCTGCAGCGCAAGCGAATCGCCCTGACCATGCGTCTGGACGAGCAGCCAGGTGAAACCAGTGCGCGCCGCGGGGCTAACGGTGGCGGTCGCGAGCAGCAGCGCCCGGCCGCTAAAGGCGCGAAACCGCGCGGACGTGATGCCCAGCCTGCAGGCAACAGCGCGATGATGGATGCGCTGGCGGCCGCGATGGGTAAGAAACGCTAACCCCTCACCCTAACCCTCTCCCCAACGGGGAGAGGGGACAAATTATATCGTAATAGATGAAACCGATTGCACATCCATATTTAAACCGTGAATTATCACCCCGTTAACAAATACTCTCCTTTTCGTTTTCCCGTCATTTCAGCAAATATTGAGCAAGGTCAAACAGGCCGTAAATTAATACCGCAAACAACATTCCGTCACAGTTTTAATATTGCTGATAAAAACTATTCTCATTATCATCGCATAGTAGATTATTTAACCTTTCGTGGAATCAGGCATTATGCAATTCACTCCAGACAGTGCATGGAAGATTACCGGTTTTACCCGCGAAATTAGCCCGGCCTATCGGCAAAAGCTGCTGTCACTGGGCATGTTGCCCGGCTCGTCATTCCAGGTGGTACGCGTGGCCCCGTTAGGCGATCCGGTTCATATCGAAACCCGACGCGTGAATCTGGTACTGCGTAAGAAAGACCTCGCATTAATAGAAGTCGAAGCCTTATCCCGATAACAAGCCAGCGGTTTCAGTGAGTCTAAAAAAATGAAAAAGTTAACTATTGGCTTAATTGGCAATCCTAATTCCGGCAAGACGACGCTTTTTAACCAGCTGACAGGGGCCCGCCAGCGCGTGGGCAACTGGGCCGGGGTAACGGTTGAGCGTAAAGAGGGTCAGTTTACGACAACCGACAACCAGGTCACGCTGGTTGACCTTCCCGGCACCTACTCTTTAACCACCATTTCGTCGCAAACCTCGCTCGATGAGCAAATTGCCTGTCACTATATTCTGGGCGGCGACGCGGACCTGCTGATCAACGTGGTTGATGCCTCCAATCTCGAGCGTAACCTTTATCTGACGCTGCAGCTGCTGGAGCTGGGGATCCCCTGCATCGTGGCGCTCAACATGCTCGACATTGCGGAGAAACAAAAGCTGCGCATCGACGTCGATGCCCTCTCCGCGCGCCTGGGTTGCCCGGTGGTTCCGCTGGTATCGACGCGCGCTCGCGGGATTGATTCCCTGAAGCTCGCCATCGATCGCCATGCGGGGAACCGCGACGTTGAACTGGTGCATTACGCGAAGCCCCTCCTGCGCGAAGCCCATATGCTGGCGCAGGAGATGGACAACAGTATGCCGGCGAAACAGCGGCTGTGGCTCGGCCTGCAGATGCTGGAAGGCGATATCTACAGCCGTGCTTACGCCGGACATGCGGCTGATAAACTCGACGTAACCATGGCGCGTCTGAGCGACGAACTGGATGACCCGGCGCTGCACATCGCCGATGCTCGTTACCAGGCCATCGCGTCGATCTGCGATGTGGTCAGTAATGCCCTCACGGCAGAACCCAGCCGCTTTACGGCGGCGGTGGATAAGGTTGTGCTTAACCGCTTCCTCGGCTTACCCATCTTCCTGCTGGTCATGTACGTGATGTTCCTGCTCGCCATTAACATTGGTGGCGCGCTCCAGCCGATTTTCGATGCCGGTTCCGTTGCGGTCTTCGTGCATGGAATTCAGTGGGTAGGCTACACCCTGCACTTCCCGGAATGGCTAACCATCTTCCTCGCACAGGGGATCGGCGGCGGTATCAACACCGTTCTGCCGCTGGTGCCGCAGATCGGCATGATGTACCTGTTCCTCTCGTTCCTGGAAGACTCCGGTTACATGGCGCGCGCCGCGTTCGTGATGGATCGCCTGATGCAGGCGCTGGGCCTGCCGGGTAAATCCTTCGTCCCGCTGATTGTCGGCTTTGGCTGTAACGTCCCGTCGGTGATGGGGGCGCGCACACTTGATGCGCCCCGCGAACGTCTGATGACCATCATGATGGCGCCGTTCATGTCCTGCGGTGCCCGCCTGGCGATCTTTGCCGTCTTTGCCGCCGCCTTCTTTGGCCAGCAGGGCGCGCTGGCGGTCTTCTCCCTGTATGTGCTGGGCATCGTGATGGCGATCCTCACCGGCTTGATGCTGAAACACACCATCATGCGGGGTGAAGCCTCACCGTTTGTGATGGAGCTGCCGGTCTATCATGTGCCGCATCTGAAAAGCCTGGTGATCCAGACCTGGCAGCGCCTGAAAGGCTTTGTGCTGCGCGCCGGTAAGGTGATTGTCATCGTCAGTGTTTTCCTGAGCGCGCTGAACAGCTTCACCCTTAGCGGGCAGGCGGCAGATAATATCAATGACTCGGCCCTTGCCTCCGTCAGCCGCGTCATCACCCCGGTCTTCAAACCGATTGGCGTGCATGAGGATAACTGGCAGGCAACCGTCGGGCTGTTCACCGGTGCGATGGCGAAAGAGGTGGTTGTCGGCACACTTAACACGCTCTACACCGCAGAGAACATTCAGGAGCAGGAATTTGATCCGGCGGTGTTTCATCTCGGCCATGAACTGCTGGGTGCCGTAGAGGAAACCTGGCAGAGCCTGAAAGATACCTTTAGCCTGAGCGTGCTGGCCAACCCGATTGAAGCCAGCAAAGGCGACGGTGAAATGGCGACGGGCGCCATGGGCGTGATGAGCGAGAAATTTGGCAGCGCCTCCGCGGCCTATAGCTACCTCATCTTTGTTCTGCTCTATATCCCGTGCATCTCGGTGATGGGGGCAATTGCCCGTGAGTCCAGCCGCGGCTGGATGGGCTTCTCCATCCTGTGGGGGTTAAACATCGCCTACTCGCTGGCAACGCTCTTCTATCAGACCGTTAACTTCAGCCAGCACCCGCGCTACAGCCTGGTCTGCATCCTCGCGGTGGTTCTGTTTAACGTCATCGTGCTCGGCCTGTTACGGCGCGCGCGCAGCCGCGTCGATATCGACCTGCTGGCGAAGCGTAAAACCGCCGCGACCTGCTGCAATAGCCCGGCGGGCGACTGTCACTAAGGAGCACCTCATGGCATCGTTGATTCAGGTTCGAGATCTGCTGGCGCTACAGGGACGGATGGAGGCCAGACAATTAAGCCTCACCCTGCATACGCCGCAGCCGATGATCGATGCCATGCTGGAAAGGCTTGAAGCGATGGGGAAAGCCGTGCGGATTCAGGAAGACGCGGAAGGTTGCCTCTCCGGCAGTTGTAAAAGCTGCCCGGAAGGTAAAGCCTGCCTCAGGGAGTGGTGGGCACTGCGATAATAAAGCCGGGCTGTGATGCCCGGCTTTATCGTATTACTTATAAACGTCCGCTGTTGCGCGTACGTTTTTAGTCTGTTTTTCAGCACTGGTGACAACGTAGTAGGTTCCACCCAGCTCATCCGCTTTTTTCGACAGTTCTGCTCTTGCATCCATCGGCGCGGTGGTGTCAGACGTAGAAATCTCACCAATTTTGGTCAGATTCATTCCTGCAACTTTATCTTTTTCCAGCTCTTTTGCCGCAAAGGCGCCAAATGAAAGTGACCCAATAACCAGAGAAGTGACAATACCTGTAACAAGTTTCATAGCCTGACTCTCCATAGGATTGTTGTTTTGATTATCGTAGGCAGAACAACCGCAACGACAAATGGAGTATGGTTGCGGTGTGTTACTTTTTCCAGGCTGGATGGAAAATAATCAGTCGAAACGTTGACTTAACGCAATGAGCGCTGAACAAAATTCCGCCGGATGAGAGATAAACGGGGCGTGCGCGGCTTTGGCAATGACCTGCGACTCGCTCTCCGGCCACAGCGCATCCAGAAGCGGAACCACTTTACGCGGCACCAGGCCGTCGAGGTAACCATAGATACGCAGGTGCGGCATGGCCAGCGCAGCCAGCGGCTCTCGCAGGTCGACCGTTTTCAGGATCTCCAGCCCGCCGTTAAGCACCTCCACCTCCGGCATCGGCAGGGAAAGCACGGTCTGCTTCAGCGTTCTCGCATCCTGACGCGCGGTTTCCGTGCCCATCGTCTGCAGGGCGAGGAAGCGCTCGACGGTCCGCTGGAAATCTTCGCTCAGCTGTTGCTGGAAGCTCGCCAGCACGTCAGGTTTTATGCCTGGCCACGCCTCTTGTGCGCTAAAGCAGGGCGACGAGGCCACGGTCACCAGCGCCTTTACGCGCTCGGGCTGCGACAGCGCAATCTGGCTTGCCACCAGCCCACCCAGGCTCCAGCCGAGCCAGATGGCGTTTTGCGGCGCAGCGTCCAGAACCTGCCGGGCCATCTCATCAAGCGACATCGCCCCAAAACCGCGGCTGCGGCCAAAACCGGGCAGGTCCACCAGATGCAGGGTGAAATGCGAGGCGAGTTCCTCACTTATGCAATGCCATACTTCTGCGTTCAGGCCCCATCCGTGCAGCAGCACAAGATGGCAATTTCCTGTTCCTGCAGTCTGCCACCACAGCGTCTTCATCAGTTACTGTTCTCTTTTTTCACATGGAGGTTGCACATGCTAACAGTGCCTGGCTTGTGCTGGCTATGCCAAATGCCGCTTGCGCTCAGTGGATGGGGTATCTGTTCTGTCTGCACGCGATCGTTCACAAGGCGTATCGCGACCTGCCCACAGTGCGGTTTACCGGCCACGAACCCCGCGCTTCCCTGCGGTCGTTGTCTGAAAAAAGCCCCGCCGTGGCACGCGCTGGTGGCCGTGGATGATTATGTTCCGCCGCTAAGCAGGCTTATTCATTCGCTGAAATTTTCCGGTCAAAGTTCGTTGGCCCCGCCCCTGGCCCGCCTGCTACTGCTGGCGGTTTTACAGGCACGGCGTCAGCACGCCCTGCCGAAAATCGACAGGGTGGTTAACGTGCCCTTATACCAGCGTCGGCACTGGCGGCGCGGCTATAACCAGAGCGATCTGATCTGCCGCCCCCTCGCCCGCTGGCTTGGCTGTCGGTATGACGCCCGCGCGCTTACGCGTGTTCATGCCACCGCCATCCAGCATCAGCTCAACGCCCGGCTTCGCAAAAGAAACCTCAAAAATGCCTTTCGCCTTGAATTGCCGGTCGACGGCCTCCATATCGCGATTGTGGATGATGTCGTCACCACAGGCAGTACCGTTGCTGAACTTTCCCGACTGCTTTTGCAAAGCGGCGCCGCGTCGGTTCAGGTATGGTGTCTGTGCCGTACCTTGTAGCCCTTCTTCAATGGGCGTATGATTATACCCAGGTAATTTAGTCAACTATTAGGCCAAAGCTATGATCCGTATTTCCGATTCTGCACAAGCGCACTTTGCCAAACTGCTGGCAAATCAGGAAGAAGGGACGCAGATCCGCGTGTTTGTGATTAATCCAGGCACTCCGAATGCAGAATGTGGTGTTTCTTATTGTCCGCCGGACGCGGTGGAATCCACCGACACTGCCCTGAAATTTGAACAGCTCACCGCCTACGTTGATGAGCTGAGCGCACCGTATCTTGAAGATGCGGAGATCGACTTCGTCACCGACCAGCTGGGTTCTCAGCTGACCCTGAAAGCGCCAAACGCGAAAATGCGCAAAGTCTCTGACGATGCCCCGCTGATGGAGCGCGTTGAGTATCTGCTGCAATCCCAGATCAACCCACAGCTGGCTGGCCACGGCGGTCGTGTCTCCCTGATGGAGATCACCGACGAAGGCTTCGCCATTCTGCAGTTTGGCGGCGGCTGTAACGGTTGTTCCATGGTGGATGTGACCCTGAAAGAGGGGATCGAGAAGCAGCTGCTGAACGAATTCCCGGAACTGAAAGGCGTGCGCGATCTGACTGAACACCAGCGCGGCGAGCACTCATACTACTGATTCTTTGCCCGCCCGTATTGCCCGGTGGCGCTGCGCTTACCGGGCCTACAAAACAGTTACTGCATCCGAATCCCAGGCCGGGTACGGCGAAGCCGCCACCCGGCTTTTGTTATCCCGCCCCCCTCTATATGTTGACCTGCGTCTCATAATTCAAATTTAGCCTCCCAGGGTGATTCTCAATCTCGTCATGTTACCCGTATCATTCTCGTGGGCACTCAGCATCCTTATAACAGCCGACTAAACTTAATGGTTTCGAAGGCATCAGTATGAGTGCCGTTAACACTCTGTTCCCAGTTGGGACAATCGGAACTTGTCGTTGAAACAATGACGTTACCCATAACAATTCAAAGGCCAGGTAAATCATGCCATTAGTCATCGTTGCTATCGGTGTTGTGTTATTACTGCTCTTGATGATCCGTTTCAAAATGAACGGATTTATCGCTCTGGTTCTGGTGGCGCTTGCAGTCGGTCTGATGCAGGGGATGCCGCTGGTAAAAGTCATCAGCTCGATTAAAGCCGGCGTTGGCGGCACGCTCGGCAGCCTGGCGTTGATCATGGGCTTCGGCGCCATGCTCGGCAAAATGCTGGCGGACTGCGGGGGCGCCCAGCGTATTGCCACCACGCTTATCGACAAATTTGGTAAGAAGAACATCCAGTGGGCGGTTGTATTAACCGGTTTTACCGTCGGTTTCGCGCTGTTCTATGAAGTGGGCTTCGTGCTGATGCTGCCGCTGGTGTTTACCATCGCGGCTGCGGCGAGCATCCCGCTGCTGTATGTCGGTGTGCCAATGGCTGCGGCGCTGTCCGTTACCCACGGCTTCCTGCCGCCGCACCCGGGTCCAACCGCTATTGCGACCATCTTCCACGCGGATATGGGGAAAACCCTGCTGTTCGGTACCATTCTGGCGATCCCGACCGTTATTCTGGCCGGTCCGGTCTATGCCCGCTTCCTGAAAGGCATTGATAAGCCGATTCCGGAAGGTCTGTACAGCGCGAAAACCTTCACCGAAGAAGAGATGCCTGGCTTTGGCGTCAGCGTCTGGACCTCTCTGGTACCGGTGATCCTGATGGCGATGCGCGCCGTGGCAGAGATGATCCTGCCAAAAGGTCATGCATTCCTGTCCGTGGCCGAATTCCTGGGTGACCCGGTGATGGCAACCCTGATTGCGGTCCTGATTGCGATGTTCACCTTCGGTCTGAACCGCGGCCGTTCAATGGATCAGATCAACGACACGCTGACCTCGTCCATCAAAATCATTGCCATGATGCTGCTGATCATCGGCGGTGGCGGTGCGTTCAAGCAGGTTCTGGTCGACAGCGGCGTGGACAAATACATCGCGGCCATGATGCATGAAACCAACGTGTCGCCACTCCTGATGGCCTGGTCCATCGCCGCGGTTCTGCGTATTGCGCTGGGCTCTGCGACCGTTGCGGCGATCACCGCAGGCGGTATCGTTGCCCCGCTGATTGCGACCACGGGCGTGAGCCCTGAGCTGATGGTTATTGCCGTCGGTTCCGGTAGCGTGATTTTCTCTCACGTCAACGACCCGGGCTTCTGGCTGTTCAAGGAGTACTTCAACCTGACAATCGGTGAAACCATCAAGTCCTGGTCCGCGCTGGAAACCATTA
Organism: Enterobacter sp. HSTU-ASh6; assembly: GCF_026319105.1. Classification (NCBI taxonomy): domain Bacteria; kingdom Pseudomonadati; phylum Pseudomonadota; class Gammaproteobacteria; order Enterobacterales; family Enterobacteriaceae; genus Enterobacter; species Enterobacter sp. HSTU-ASh6. Next base: position 66,586 of record NZ_WSPD01000020.1, read on the forward strand.
TTTCGGTGTGCGGTCTGGTCGGGGTGCTGCTGCTGAATATGGTGGTTTGATGTAAAAAAGCCGGGTGGCGCTGACGCTTACCCGGCCTACATTCCATTCCCTCTCCCCCAGGGTGAGGGTGGAACTACCGCTTCTTGCCCACCGCCCTTCTGCGCTTATCCAAATCCTTAATCAGCCTGTTCACCCCGTCATCGGCAAACATCTTCTCAAGCGTAGTGGAAAGCTTGCGACGCCAGTTCTTGTACTGATAGCTGGTGCCCGGGATGTTGACCGGCTCCGCCATATCAATCCAGTCTTCCGGCTGCAGGCCCAGCAGGGCACTGTTGCTGTCAGCAATGTAACGCTGCAGACCACGGTTGAGCGTCGGGGTCATCGCCATCAGCGATGCCTTATGCCCGGCACGTTTCGGCAGACAGCCATGCTTATGCAGTGCATCCAGCAGGCCCTGCTTTGCCAGCTCGCGATCCTGATACAGGCCGCGAAGCACATCCTCATCCGGATAGAGACCCAGCGTTTTACCGAGCGTCAGATCCCCGCTTTCCCAATAGCCACGAAGCGTAGGAAGGTCATGCGTCGTCGCGACTGCCATTGACTGTTCAGGGTACGCTTTCGGCGCGCGGAAGGTTTTCTCATGGTCGTTTTCAAAATAGAGCACTTTATAGGAGTAAACGCCGCTGTCGCGGAGTTTGCTGACAATTTCCACCGGTACGGTGCCAAGATCTTCGCCGATCACCATGCACTGGTGACGCTTGCTTTCCAGCGCCAGGATCGACAGCAGATCGTCAACCGGATACTGCACATAGGCCCCGTGATCCGCCGTTTCACCGTACGGGATCCACCACAGGCGCAGCACAGACATCACGTGGTCGATACGCAATGCCCCGCAGTTCTGCATGTTGGCGCGCAGCAGGTCGATAAACGGCTCGTACGCGCGCGCCGCCATCACGTGCGGATCCATCGGCGGCAGGCCCCAGTTCTGGCCGAGCGGGCCAAGGATATCCGGTGGCGCGCCGACGGAGGCTTTCAGGCAGTAGAGTTCACGGTCGCACCAGGTTTCCGCACCGCCCTCTGCGACGCCGACGGCCAGGTCACGATACAGGCCGATAGGCATCTTATAGCCCTGGCTCACCTGCCAGCAGGCGGCAAACTGGCTGTACGCCAGCCACTGCAGCCACAGGTAGAAGTCCACTTCATCCGCGTGTTTTTTACAGAAGGCTTTCACTTCCGGCGTGTCGACGGACTGATACGCTTCCGGCCACACCGGCCAGCCCCAGCGCATTTCGTCCTCTTTCACCTGATATGCGTGCAGCGCATCAAATGCTGCCTGCCAGTACAGGCTCTCGCCCTCCTGAGTGACAAACTGGCGGAAGGACGCCATCTGCTCGTCATCGCGCTGTGAAAAGCCTTTCCACGCCAGACGCAACGCGGCCATTTTCAGCGCCGTGACGGTAGAATAGTCCACCCAGTCCGCGTCACGCGCCTGCTTCAGCGCCTGCTGGGTGGTGCTGAGTTTCCACCACGCCTGCGCCTCCTGGCTGTTTTTGAAGTCGTCTAACGCATTAACATCAATATAAATCACGTTCAGCCAGCGGCGGGATGACGGGCTGTACGGGCTGGCGCTCTCCGGGTTGGCCGGATAAAGCGCATGGATCGGATTGAGGCCGATAAACGCGCCGCCGCGCTCCCCCACGGAGGCCAGCATTTTCTTCAGATCGCCAAAATCACCGATACCCCAGTTGCTCTCTGAACGCAGGGTGTAGAGCTGCACGCAGGCGCCCCACAGCTTTTTACCCTCAAGCAACGCCTGCGGCTCATAGCAGCGTTTTGGCGCGACGATCACCCGGCAATGGAAGCGCTGGTCATCCTGGGTGAGCGTTAAGGAGTGGTAACCCTCCGGCAGTTTTGCCGGAAGGTTAAGGGTCTTACCGCCGGTGGCGTGGCCTTTATGCTGCTGGCCGTCTTCGGTGGTGAGCAGCCAGGTAAACTCGCCGCGCCCCTCCACCGCCAGCGGCATCTTTTTCCCCGAGGTGAAAACCTTCACGTTCGGCACCGGTGCAGCCGACGCTTTCGCGTCGGTTTTGTGCATGGCATCCAGCAAACGTCTTTTGGTGTCGGCGCCAATAGACTGCGGTTTGCCGTGAGCATTAATGTAACTGAGGCTGATCCCCGCCGCCTGCGCGGCGCTGTCCAGACGTTTACTCTCCATCGCGCTTCCTTAGCGTTTTGCCTGCCAGATACGGGCCTGATAATCACGGATTGAGCGGTCAGAGCTGAACATACCGCAGCGGGCAGTGTTCAGAATGCACGCCCGGGTCCACGCTTCCTGGTCGCGATACAGCACGTCGACCTGTTTTTGCGCGTCCACATAGGCTGTGAAATCGGCCATCACCAGATACGGGTCACCGCCGTGTTTGTCCATGCTGTGCAGCATCTGGTCAAACGCGTGCTTGTCGCCGTCGCTGTATTTACCGCTTTCCAGCTCTTTCAGTACTGCATCCAGCACTTTGTCTTTCTTGCGCCACTTCACTGGGTCGTAACCTTTGGCCTTAATGGCTTTCACCTCTTCCACGGTGTGGCCGAAAATAAAGATATTCTCTTCACCCACCTTCTCGGCGATTTCGACGTTGGCCCCGTCGAGCGTACCGACGGTCAGCGCGCCATTCAGCGCCAGCTTCATGTTGCCGGTACCGGAGGCTTCTTTACCCGCAGTCGAGATCTGCTCGGAGATATCCGCCGCCGGGATCAGCATTTCAGCCGCAGAGACGCAGTAGTCCGGCAGGAACACCACCTTCAGCTTGTCGCCGACTTTCGGATCGTTGTTGATCGCCGCCGCCACTTTGTTGATGGCGAGGATGATGTTTTTCGCCAGATAGTAGCCCGGCGCCGCTTTCGCACCGAACAGGAACACGCGCGGTACGCGGTCGGCCTGCGGGTTCTCGCGGATCTCTTTGTACAGCGCCAGAATGTGCAGCAGGTTCAGGTGCTGGCGTTTGTACTCGTGCAGACGTTTGATCTGGATATCGAAAATGGCATGCGGGTTGATCTCAATCCCGGTACGCGCTTTAACAAACGCCGCCAGACGGACTTTGTTCTCCTGCTTGATGGCGCGGTACTGCTCGCGGAATTTTGCGTCGTCCGCATATTTTTCCAGATTGATGAGCTGGTCCAGATCGTTGGCCCACTCTTTCTTCAGGGTTTTGTCCAGCAGACCGGCCAGCAGCGGGTTGCACTGCTTGATCCAGCGACGCGGCGTAATGCCGTTGGTCACGTTATGGAATTTGGTCGGCCACAGCTGGTGGTATTCCGGGAAGAGGTCTTTCACCACCAGATCCGAGTGCAGCGCCGCCACGCCGTTCACCGCAAAGCCGCTCACCACGCACATGTTCGCCATGCGAACCTGCTTATCGTGGACCACCGCCAGCTTCGCCCAGACCGCTTTGTTGCCCGGCCAGGTTTTATCCACCAGCGTTTTAAACTGGTCGTTAATCTTGTTGATGATCTGCATGTGACGCGGCAGGAGGTTTTTCACCAGCTTCTCATCCCAGCACTCCAGCGCTTCTGGCATCAGGGTGTGGTTGGTGTAAGCGAAGGTGCGGCTGGTAATCGCCCAGGCGTCATCCCAGCTCAGCTGATGCTCGTCGATCAGCACGCGCAGCAGCTCAGGAATGGCAATGGTCGGGTGCGTGTCGTTAAGCTGAATCACTTCGAAGTCCGGCAGCTGCGCCAGCTTGCGGCCCGCCAGATGATGGCGGCGCAGAATGTCCGCCACAGAGCAGGCGCACTGGAAATACTGCTGCATCAGACGCAGTTTTTTACCCGCCAGGTGGTTGTCGTTCGGGTAGAGCACCTTGGTCAGCTTCTCGGCGTCGATGCCCTGCTGCTCGGCGCGCAGGAAATCGCCGTCGTTGAATTTGGTCAGGTTAAACGGATGCGCATGCTTCGCCTGCCACAGACGCAGCGGCTGCGCCACGCCGTTACGGTAGCCGAGTACAGGCAGGTCCCAGGCTTCACCGGTGATGGTGAACGCCGGTTCCCAGTGCCCCTGCTTCGTGACTTTCCCGCCAATCCCGACCTGCACATCCAGCTGCGCGTTATGGCGGAACCACGGGTAGGTGTTACGGTGCCAGTCGTCCGGCGCTTCCATCTGATGACCATCGGCAAATGACTGACGGAACAGACCGTACTGATAGTTCAGGCCATAGCCAATCGCCGACTGCCCGACGGTTGCCATGGAGTCCAGGAAACAGGCCGCCAGACGCCCCAGACCACCGTTACCCAGCGCAGGGTCAATCTCTTCTTCCAGCAGGTCGGTCAGGTTAATGTCGTGCTCTTTCAGCACGTCCCCCACCTCCTGATACCAGCCGAGGTTCAACAGGTTGTTGCCCGTCAGACGGCCAATCAGGAACTCCATTGAGATGTAGTTGACATGGCGCTGACCTTTTACCGGTTTTGCCAGAGGTTGAGCATCCAGCTGCTCTGCGAGCGCACCGCTCACTGCCTGCCACCACTGGTGAGGCGTCATTTCGTTAGCAGCATGAAGGCCAAAACGCTGCCACTGACGCGTCAGGGCAGCCTGGAATTGAGCTTTGTTGAAGGTAGGCTGTGACATAGGGGATCGGCATCCTTTAGAAAGAAAACACAAGTTGGCGCTAGTGTGCCTGGCTCATTTCACCTCTTCCTCCTCCCGCGGGGGATTAGACAGGGAGGAGTAGCGGGGATGAGCAGAAAAGTGTGATCGAGGCCACTCTCAGAGCATAGTTCGAGTGTGCCCGGAAGAGGAAATCGTCACCGTGGAGAATGTCAAAGAAATGAAATGCAGTTTCGGCTGAAATTAAAACGCGCTGAAATGATTACTTACGTAGAATAATATTTCTGCAATCAGGTCATTACTAAGGAGATTATTAATCCCCCTTAACTTTACACCGGGTATATTAAATTTTCCGTCACTATCCCTTTCTGAAACCAGTTTCAGCGCAGCCGCAGCACAGCCATACAAGCCAGCACTGACAAGGCATCAAAGCCCTTTCCAGAAAGTTCCGCCATCTGCCTGAATGTTTTGTGACAGAGTGCAAATTCAGAGCCACCAAATTCAGACATAACTTGCAATAGTTAACTTATTGGCCGACCTTATATCTATTAATTACGAAGCGCAAAAAAAATAAAATCTCTCGTCCCCACAGTGAAGTGAAACCTATGTTGATTCCGTCAAAATTAAGTCGCCCGGTTCGCCTTGACCATACCGTGGTCCGCGAGCGTCTGTTGGCTAAACTTTCCGGCGCACATAATTTCCGACTGGCGCTGGTTACGAGCCCTGCAGGTTATGGAAAAACAACGCTCATTTCGCAATGGGCAGCAGGTAAGAGCGATCTTGGCTGGTACTCCCTTGATGAGGGCGATAACCAGCAAGAGCGTTTTGCCAGCTATCTGATTGCCGCTATTCAGCAGGCAACCAATGGACACTGCGTCGCCAGCGAGGTGATGGTGCAAAAGCGCCAGTACGCCAGCCTGTCCTCCCTTTTCTCCCAGCTGTTTATCGAGCTGGCCGAATGGCATCGCCCGCTATACGTGGTGATTGATGATTACCACCTCATTACCAACCCGGTGATTCATGAATCGATGCGTTTCTTCCTGCGCCATCAGCCGGAAAACCTGACCTTAGTGGTGCTGTCACGCAATCTGCCACAGCTGGGGATTGCAAACCTGCGCGTGCGCGATCAGCTTCTCGAAGTGGGCAGCCAGCAGCTGGCCTTTACCCACCAGGAAGCAAAACAGTTCTTTGACTGCCGCCTGACGTCACCGATTGAGGCCGCCGAAAGCAGCCGCCTGTGCGACGACGTCGCCGGCTGGGCGACGGCGCTGCAGCTCATCGCCCTCTCTGCCCGACAAAACAACAGCCCGGCGCATCAGTCTGCGCGCCGCCTGGCGGGCATCAACGCCAGCCACCTTTCGGATTACCTCGTGGACGAGGTGCTGAACAGCGTTGATCCGGCGACACGCAATTTCCTGCTGAAAAGCTCGCTGCTACGCTCCATGAACGATGCGTTAATCGTGCGCGTGACGGGGTGTGAAAACGGTCAGCTACAGCTTGAAGAGATTGAACGTCAGGGCCTGTTCCTGACCCGCATGGACGACCCCGGCGAGTGGTTTAGTTATCATCCGCTGTTTGGCAGCTTCCTGCGCCAGCGTTGCCAGTGGGAGCTGGCGGTTGAACTGCCGGAAATTCACCGCGCCGCCGCCGAAAGCTGGATGGCGCAGGGCTTCCCGAGCGAAGCCATTCACCACGCCCTGGCGGCGGGTGATGCCAGCATGCTGCGCGATATCCTTCTCAACCATGCGTGGGGCCTGTTTAACCACAGCGAACTGACGCTGCTGGAAGAGTCGCTTAAAGCCCTGCCGTGGGAAAGCCTGCTGGAGAACCCACGTCTGGTCCTGCTTCAGGCCTGGCTGATGCAGAGCCAGCATCGCTACAGCGAAGTGAACACCCTGCTGGCCCGCGCGGAGCAGGAGATGGAAAGCAACATGGATACGCCCCTGCACGGTGAATTTAACGCCCTGCGGGCCCAGGTAGCGATTAACGACGGCGACCCGGATGAGGCTGAGCGCCTGGCGATGGTTGCCCTGGATGAACTGCCGCTCGCTAACTTCTACAGCCGGATTGTTGCCACGTCGGTACACGGTGAAGTGCTGCACTGCAAAGGCGAGCTGACGCGCTCCCTGTCGCTGATGCAACAAACCGAGCAGATGGCGCGTCGCCATGATGTCTGGCATTACGCGCTGTGGAGCCTGATCCAGCAAAGCGAAATTTTGTTCGCGCAGGGGTTCCTGCAGGCCGCCTGGGAAAACCAGGAAAAAGCGTTCCAGCTGATTCGTGAACAGCATCTTGAACAACTGCCGATGCACGAGTTCCTGCTGCGTATTCGCGCTCAGCTCCTGTGGGCATGGTCGCGTCTGGATGAAGCCGAAAGCTGCGCCCGCCAGGGTGTGGACGTCCTCTCCAGCTTCCAGCCTCAGCAGCAGCTGCAGTGTCTGGCGCTACTGGTGCAGTGCTCGCTGGCGCGCGGCGATCTCGATAACGCCCGCAACCATCTTAACCGCCTGGAAAACCTGCTCGGCAACGGTCAGTATCATAGCGACTGGGTTTCAAACGCCGATAAGGTCCGGGTGATTTACTGGCAGATGACCGGCGATAAAAAATCCGCCGCCAACTGGTTACGCCAGACGCCAAAACCGGAATTTGCCAATAACCACTTCCTGCAGAGCCAGTGGCGCAACATTGCCCGCGCGCAGATCCTGCTTGGTGAATTAGAGCCCGCAGAGATTGTGCTGGAGGAGTTGAACGAGAACGCGCGCAGCCTGCGTCTGATGAGCGACCTCAACCGCAACCTGCTCCTGCAAAACCAGCTCTACTGGCAGGCGGGCCGTAAAAACGATGCGCAGCGCGTGCTGCTGGAAGCGCTACAGCTGGCTAACCGCACCGGGTTTATCAGCCACTTTGTGATTGAAGGTGAAGTGATGGCGCAGCAGCTGCGTCAGCTGATTCAGCTCAATACGCTGCCGGAGCTGGATCAGCATCGCGCCCAACGCATTCTGCGCGAGATTAACCAGCATCATCGCCACAAGTTTGCCCATTTCGACGAGAACTTCGTTGAACGTCTGCTGAACCACCCGGAAGTGCCGGAACTGATCCGTACCAGCCCGCTGACTCAGCGCGAATGGCAGGTTCTGGGGCTGATCTATTCCGGTTACAGCAATGAGCAGATTGCCGGTGAGCTGGCGGTGGCGGCGACCACCATCAAAACGCATATCCGCAATCTGTATCAGAAGCTGGGTGTGGCGCATCGTCAGGATGCGGTGCAGCATGCGCAGCAATTGTTGAAGATGATGGGGTACGGAGTTTAGTTTTGTGCGGCCTGATGCCCTCACCCCGGCCCTCTCCCACAGGGAGAGGGAGAACAATTTGTAGGTCGGGTAAGCGCAGCGCCACCCGACACAACCGTTAGCACAGTTCCAGCTGCAAATTATTATCTTTAATCACCTGCATAACGCCCGCCGGCGGCATCACGTCGGTATAGACCGCATCCACCATGCTGATGCTGCCCATGTTGACCATCGCGTTACGGCCAAACTTCGAGTGATCCACAACCAGCATCACGTGCCGTGAGTTTTCAATGATCGCCCGCTTGGTGCGTACTTCGTGGTAATCAAATTCCAGCAGCGAGCCGTCGCTGTCGATGCCGCTAATCCCGAGAATGCCGAAGTCGAGACGGAACTGAGAGATAAAATCGAGCGTCGCTTCACCGATAATTCCGCCATCGCGGCTGCGCAGTTCACCGCCGGCGAGAATAATGCGGAAATCATCTTTCTGCATCAGGGTATTGGCCACGTTCAGGTTGTTGGTCACGATGCGCAGGTTCTCGTGATCCAGCAGGGCATGGGCCACCGCTTCCGGCGTGGTGCCGATATCAATAAACAGCGTCGCCCCGTTGGGGATCTGGCTGGCCACTTTACGGGCAATGCGCTCTTTTTCTGCCGTTTGCGTGGCTTTGCGGTCGTGCCAGGAGGTGTTGACCGAGCTGGACGGCAGCGCCGCGCCGCCGTGGTGGCGCAGAATGCGGTTTTGATCGGCCAGGTCGTTCAGGTCACGACGGATGGTTTGTGGACTGACGGCAAACTGCTCAACCAGCTCTTCGGTGCTGACGTATCCCTGTTTTTTAACCAGTTCGATAATGGCGTCATGGCGTTGTGTTTGTTTCATCAATTATCCCTGAGAATTATGTTCGTTTTCGCGCATGGAGCGTGTCGGCAAAGGCCATCGCCAGCCCAACGGCCAGCCCGGTGACGTGCGCACCATTGGCGATAGACATACCAAACAGATCAAACCATCCGGCAATAAGCCATATTAACGCAAAGGTTATTAATCCGCGCTGCAGATAGATGCCACTTTCAGGGTCACGCTCGCCCCTGAGCCAGACATAGCCCATCAGGGCATACACCACGCCGGAGAGCCCGCCAAACCACGGGCCGCTGAATTTGTGCTGCACGTAGCCGCTCAGCAGGGCGCTAATAATGGTGATAACGATCAGCTTCCCGCTGCCCAGACGCTTCTCCACGGCACCGCCGAGATACCACCACCAGAGCAGGTTAAAGAGGATATGCATCACCGAGAAGTGCATCAGCGCGTGGGTAAAGTAGCGCCAGACGTCAAAATCCAGAGACGGGTCATACGGCCACGCCAGGGCGATCATGACGCTCTGGTCGCCCACCACATTCATGATAATGAAGATGATAATGCAGGCCGCCATCAGCAGCAGCGTAAACGGGCCTGCGCGCTCGCGAATGGTGGCAAGAAAGGGAAAGCGGCTGTAGTGCAATCCGCTACCGGTCTGACCCGACTGCCAGCTTGCCGCCAGATAGCGCGGGTCACCAGGGTTTTCCAGAAAACGCGCCAGCTCCTCGTTTACCCGCCCGGCCTGGCTCTCATCGGCCAGCCAGACGTCGGTCTGTGTATGTTGCTGGATGGTCAGAATAACGCCCTGCGTCGCCATATAGTCGACAAACGCCTGGGCGACGCGCGGGTTGGTAAAAGAGGTGATCATCAACATGGGCAGCGGTCGCTTATTTCCACACAAAAGGGGACAGTATAGCGGGATCAGCGCTCAAAAGCGTATTCCACTTCCGCCGGGAAATGGCGATGCCAGGCATCGAAGCCACCATCGACGCTGTATACCGCCTCGTAACCCTGCTGAAGCAGATACTGCGCCGCGCCTTTACTGCTGTTGCCGTGGTAGCACATCACCATCACCGGCGTGTCGAAGTCGTTATCGCGCATAAAGGCGCCCAGCGTGTCGTTGGTGAGATGGAACGCGCCTGGCGTGTGGCCCATCGCAAAACTCTGCGGATCGCGGATGTCCACCAGCACCGCTTTTCCCTGGTGCATCTTCTGGTGGGCTTCTTCTACGTTAATACATTCAAACTGATCCATGGTGTTCTCTTTACAGTGGTCGGCGACATGATTTTACCGCGTAGTGTACGTCCTGGCGGCGGGTAAACGCCATTATGTTATCCATATCACTCTAAATTGTTTTTTTGATGTTACCAAAAGCGCGTTCCTTTGCTATTATGAGCGATATCGAACATTTCTGAGCTTTAACGAAAGTGCGTGAGGGTGTTATGGAAACCAAAGATCTGATTGTGATAGGCGGTGGCATCAACGGTGCCGGTATTGCGGTCGATGCCGCAGGACGCGGCTTATCCGTACTGATGCTGGAAGCTAACGATCTCGCCTGTGCGACCTCGTCCGCCAGCTCCAAACTGATTCACGGTGGCCTGCGCTACCTGGAACACTACGAATTCCGACTGGTCAGTGAAGCACTGGCTGAACGTGAAGTGCTGTTAAAAATGGCGCCGCATCTGGCGATTCCGATGCGCTTCCGCCTGCCCCATCGCCCGCATCTGCGTCCGGCGTGGATGATCCGAATCGGTCTGTTTATGTACGATCATCTGGGTAAACGCACCAGTCTGCCGGGTTCGACCGGTTTGCGTTTTGGCTCAGAATCGGTCCTTAAACCTGAAATCGTGCGCGGTTTCGAATATTCCGACTGCTGGGTGGACGATGCGCGCCTGGTGCTGGCCAATGCGCAGATGGTCGAGAAGAAAGGCGGCGAGGTGAAAACCCGCACCCGTGCCACTGCCGCCCGCCGTGAAAACGGCCTGTGGATTGTCGAAGCGGAAGATATCGATACCGGCGAGAAATTCAGCTGGAAAGCGCGCGGCCTGGTGAACGCCACCGGTCCGTGGGTGAAACAGTTCTTTGATGACGGCATGCATCTGCCCTCCCCGTACGGCATTCGCCTGATCAAAGGCAGCCATATTGTGGTGCCGCGCGTGCATACCCAGAAACAGGCCTACATTCTGCAGAACGAAGACAAGCGCATTGTGTTCGTCATCCCGTGGATGGACGAATTCTCGATCATCGGCACCACCGACGTGGAGTACAAAGGCGATCCGAAAAACGTTGAGATCGACGAGAGCGAAGTTAACTACCTGCTGAAAGTGTATAACGCGCACTTTAAGAAACAGCTGTCGCGCGATGATGTGGTCTGGACTTACTCCGGCGTGCGTCCGCTGTGCGATGATGAATCGGATTCCCCGCAGGCCATCACCCGCGACTATACGCTTGATATTCACGACGTAGACGGTCAGGCGCCGCTGCTGTCGGTGTTTGGCGGTAAGCTCACTACCTACCGTAAGCTGGCCGAGCACGCGCTGGAAAAACTGGCGCCGTACTACAAAGGCATTGGCCCGGCATGGACCAAAGACGCGGTACTGCCCGGCGGTGATATTGGCGGCAACCGCGATGATTACGCCGCGAAGCTGCGTCGTCGCTTCCCGTTCATCACCGAGGGGATGGCACGCCACTATGCCCGCACCTACGGCAGCAACACCGAACTGCTCCTGGGTGACGCGAAAGCGCTTGCCGATCTGGGCGAACATTTCGGTCACGAGCTGTACGAAGCCGAGCTGCGTTATCTGGTCGAACACGAATGGGTTCGCCGTCTGGACGATGCCATCTGGCGTCGTACCAAAGAAGGGATGTGGCTTAACGCCGAACAGCAGTCCCGCGTGGCGCAGTGGTTGCTGCAGCATGCGGGGAAGCGTGAATTGTCGTTAGCGTCTTGATGTGTGCGGCCTGTCCCCTCACCCCAGCCCTCTCCCCAGAGGGGAGAGGGTGTTCAAGTTCCCTCTCCCCTCTGGGGTGTACAGTCCGGGGACATGGTAGACAGGTGTTCGGGGACACGGTGAACACTTTTTAACATCCTTTACCCATGGTGATCGACTTTTTCTTCAGGTCGATCACCCCCACTTTCGTGCTGT
>NZ_WSPD01000021.1:0-70254 GCF_026319105.1 Enterobacter sp. HSTU-ASh6
TGGCATCAGGTCAAACTCAGTGACAGTTTACCCGTCTGTTGACGGGTAACTGAAGTGACTTTAAACATACAAGGGCATCAGGCCGCACAAGGTAAACGCAAAACGGCAACTATGTTGCCGTTTTTAGTGTCTGCTCCCTCTCCCGTGGGAGAGGGCTGAGGTGAGGGCATCAGGGCGCACTGTAGTAAGCCAGTCTCTCCGCCAGCAAATCCACAAACGCCTGTCTGTCAATATCCACCATCACCGTTGTATTCGGTTTATTCCCCGTCAGCGAGTAGTAGTCCACCACCGTCATGCCCTGGGTATATTTCCCCTGTGTCTCAACGCCTACCCATCGGTCCACCGCGGTAAACATCTCCGGCTTTAACAGCCAGGCGATCGTGCAGGGGTCATGCAGCGGTGCGCCGTGGAATCCCCACTTCTCGGCTTTGTGATACTCCATAAAGAAGTCGAGCAGCTCAGCCACGGTTGTGGCGACCGGGTTACCCACGGAACGGAAACGTTCAATGTCGTCGGCCATAATCTGTGCGCGGTGGGTAACGTCCAGCCCTGCCATCACAATCGGCAAACCGGACTGGAAGACGATCTCCGCCGCTTCCGGGTCGACAAAAATGTTGAACTCAGCGGACGGCGTCCAGTTACCGAGCCCCATCGCCCCGCCCATGATGACGATACGGGCAATTTTGCCGTGCAGTTCCGGATGGCTGTTCAACAGCAGCGCGACGTTGGTTTGCGGTCCCGTTGCCACCAGGGTGACGGGTTCCGCGCTCTCACGCAGCACCTTTGCCATCAGCTCCACGGCGGTGCAGTTTTGCGGCGTGAAGCCCGGCTCCGGCAGCGCCGGACCGTCCAGCCCACTTTCACCGTGCACGTTATCCGCAATAATTAATTCACGCATCAGGGGCTTGAGGGCACCGCCAGCGACAGGAATATCCGTGCGGTTAAGCAGCGTCAGCATGCGCAAAACGTTACGCAGGGTTTTATCCGGCGTCTGGTTTCCGGCAGAAGAGGTGACGGCTTTGACATCGAGCTCAGGGGAGGCAAGTGCAAGGACGAGCGCGATCGCGTCATCATGACCCGGGTCGCAATCGAAAATAATAGGTTGTGCCATAGCGTTCTCCATTCATAGCGTTATTTTGTGACAAGGTTAACGCTGCAATGGGACACACGACGAGAAGAAGTGAGCGAAAGCGTGAGGCAGTGCGCAATCCGCAGATTGCGCACTGAGAAGATTAATGCAGGATTTTCGCGAGGAAATCTTTCGCACGTTCTGATTTGGGGTTAGCGAAGAACTCCTCTTTCGGTGAGTCTTCCACGATCTTCCCTTCGTCCATAAAGATCACGCGGTTGGCCACTTTACGGGCGAAGCCCATCTCATGGGTTACCACCATCATGGTCATCCCTTCATGTGCCAGCTCAACCATAACGTCCAGCACTTCGTTGATCATCTCCGGATCGAGGGCCGACGTGGGTTCGTCAAACAGCATCGCCACGGGATCCATACACAGCGCGCGGGCGATCGCCACACGCTGCTGCTGGCCACCAGAGAGCTGTGCCGGGAACTTATCGGCATGGGCCGCGAGCCCAACGCGTTCCAGCAGTTTCAGGCCTTTCTCGCGCGATGCTTTTTTATCACGCTTAAGCACTTTCACCTGCGCCAGGGTCAGGTTCTCAATAATGGAGAGGTGAGGGAACAGCTCAAAATGCTGGAACACCATCCCAACGTGAGAGCGAAGCTGGGCGAGGTTGGTTTTCTTGTCGTTAACTTTGGTGCCGTTGACCACGATCTCACCCTGCTGCACCGGCTCCAGTCCGTTGACGGTTTTGATCAGCGTCGATTTACCGGAACCGGACGGTCCGCACACCACCACCACGTCGCCTTTTTTCACTTCGGTGGAGCAGTCGGTCAGCACCTGAAAGTGCCCATACCATTTAGAAACATTTTTCAGGGAAATCATTGTACCGTCCTTTTCTTCAGCCAGCTGACCAACAGCGACGCGCTTAAACTAATCACAAAATAGACCGCTCCCGCGAAGAGCACCATCTCGACCTGCGTACCATCACGTTCACCGATGGTGGACGCGGTACGGAAGAAGTCTGCCAGACTCAGCACGTAGACCAGGGAGGTATCCTGGAACAGTACGATACCCTGGGTCAGCAGGAGTGGAACCATGGCGCGAAACGCCTGCGGCAGAATAATGAGCTGCATGGACTGCCAGTGCGTCATCCCCAGTGCCAGCGCGGCGCTGGACTGTCCACGGGAGATACTCTGAATGCCCGCACGGATAATCTCTGAATAGTAGGCGGCCTCAAACATCGAGAACGCCACCATCGCGGAGATCAGACGGATATCGGTTTTCGGTGACAGCCCCAGCACGTTTTGCAGGAAGCCGGGCACAATCAGATAAAACCACAGCAGCACCATCACCAGCGGGATGGAACGGAAAACGTTGACGTAGGCGGTTGCAAACCAGGCGAGCGGCTTAAAGCTCGACAGGCGCATGACAGCCAGCAGGGTACCCCAGACAATACCGACGATGATGGCAATAAGCGTGATTTTTAAGGTAATCACCAGGCCATCAAGCAGGTATGGCATAGAGGGAACGATAGAACTCCAGTCAAACTCGTACATTATTTGCCCCCCATATTGCCCGGCAGGCGAATTTTGCGTTCAACCAGGTTCATCACCAGCATGATGAAAGCGTTAATCAGAACATACGCGAGCGTGATTGCGGTGAAGGATTCCCACGCGTGCGCGGAGTAATCCAGCAGCTTGCCCGCCTGAGCCGCCATATCGACCAGACCGATGGTTGAGGCGATGGCCGAGTTTTTCACCAGGTTCATCATCTCAGAGGTCATCGGTGGGACGATCACGCGGTAGGCGTTAGGCAGCAGCACGTAGCGGTAGGTTTGCGGCAGGGTCAACCCCATCGCCAGGCCCGCATTTTTTTGTCCACGGGGTAATGACTGAATGGCGGCACGCACCTGCTCGCAAACGCGCGCAGCGGTAAACAGCCCCAGACACATCATCGAGGAGACAAAGAACTGTACATTCGGATCCAGTTCCGATTTGAACCACATGCCAATATTTTCAGGCAGCAGTTCCGGGATAACCAGATACCAGGTAAAGAATTGCACGATGAGCGGAACGTTACGGAACAGTTCCACGTACAGGGTGCCCAGTGTTGAAAGGAAACGGTTAGGGACGGTACGCAGAATACCGAACAGCGAACCGACAAGAAACGCGATAATCCACGCCGTTATCGATAATGCCACGGTAACCTGAAATCCGCTCCACAGCCAGCCAAGATAGGTGGTGTTGCCGAACGGGGCTTGTTGCAGGAATATGCCCCAGTTCCAGTCGATTGACATAATAAACTCCAGAAAAAAAAGGGTAGCAGCGCTACCCTCGAAGATTGGTGAGAAGCTCATTTTTCGTGCTGAGTGGGGAACGACCACTCAACGTATAGTCTGTCCGTGCTTCCCGACAATCGAGAGGGCAGGAGATCCCGCCCCTGTTGTTCTAATTAGTTAAGAGCTTTGTCATTGGGTGATTTGAACAGGGCCTTCATGTCGTCGGACAGTTCAAAGTTCATGTTCAGGTTTTTTGGTGGAATCGGGTTCTTGAACCATTTGTCGAACCATTTTTCCGCTTCGCCGGAGGTTTGCACCTGGGCGATGGTGTCATCGATCAGCTTTTTGAACTGCGGATCGTCTTTACGCAGCATACAGCCGTAGGCTTCTTTCGACTGCGCGGTACCGACGATATCCCAGTTGTCCGGTTTCTTCGCTTTTGCACGCTCGCCCGCCAGCAGGGCGTCGTCCATCATAAACGCGACGGCACGACCACTTTCCAGGGTACGGAAGGAGTCGCCATGGTCTTTAGCGCTGATGATGCGCATATCCATTTTCTTCTCGTCATTCAGCTTGTGCAGCAGCACTTCTGAAGTGGTACCGGAGGTGACCACGACCGCTTTCCCTTTCAGGTCAGCGAAGTCTTTGATCTCACCGCCTTTCTTCGTCAGCAGGCGGGTGCCCACAACAAAGATGGTGTCCGAGAAGGCGGCCTGTTTCTGACGCTCGAGATTGTTGGTGGTGGAACCACACTCAAAATCAAAGGTGCCGTTTTGCAGCAGTGGAATACGGTTCTGTGAAGTGATTGGGATCAGCTTCACCTGCAGGTCAGGTTTGTTCAGCTTTTTCTTCACAGCTTCAACGATGGCGTTGGAGTAATCCTGTGAATAACCTACGACTTTTTGCGTGTTGTCGTAGTAAGAGAACGGGACAGAAGATTCACGGTGGCCGACCACGATCACGCCGTTTTTGGCAATCTTATCGAGAGTGCTGCCGGCTGCCGGCGCTTCTTCAGCGTGGACCACGCCAGCAGACATTCCCATCACCAGCATTGCTGTGGCCAGTTTACGTAATTGCATACCCAACTCCTTCTTATCAGCGCCAGTGACGCATTGATACCCATTGTGATGTTGTTATATCTCGCGCGATGCGAGTGCAGTGTTATGCAAGCTTGTTAACATTTAGTCTGGCTTAATGTAAAGATTTTGCTGCGTTATTGTTTATTTTTGCGAAGCGCGCCGCACCATTCAGAGGCAAATATCTCCCGTTGCACCGTTTCGGTGCTACCGGTGATCTACGCTGGTGCGACAAAGTTGCACATCAAGCCAAACTGCGTTTACCTGAATAAACAAAGCAATAGGCGTGCCAGAAATGAATTCGGAGAGGATTGTCGGGTGGCGGCTACGCCTTACCCGACCTACGGGAGCAAAAATGTAGGCCGGGTAAGCATCAGCGCCACCCGGCAACAGAAGGTAAGGTTATTTACGACGCTGACGCAGACTCATCAACACGGCGCCAAAGCCAAACAGCGCGGTCAGGATCCACAGTGGCCAGTTGCCGGTACGCGCATATGGCGTTAACCCGCTTGTTGGCGTGACTGTCGTGGTCAGCACTTCGCGGGTGAACTGAGGGATCATGGCCTGAATTTCACCCTGCGGCCCAATCACGGCGGTAATGCCGTTATTGGTGCTGCGCAGCAATGGACGCGCCAGCTCCAGGGAGCGCATGCGCGCCATCTGGAAGTGCTGCCACGGGCCAATCGACTTACCGAACCACGCATCGTTAGAGATGGTCAGCAGGAAGTCCGTGTCCGGACGGAAGTTATCCCGCACCTGTTCGCCGAGAATGATTTCGTAGCAAATGGCCGCCGTCAGAGCAAAGCCGTGCGCGTGCAACTGGGGCTGAACGTATGGCCCGCGGCTGAAAGAGGACATCGGCAGGTCAAAGAAGGGGGCCAGCGGACGCAGAATCGACTCCAGCGGAACAAACTCACCAAACGGTACCAGGTGATTCTTGTTATACCGGTCAGTCGAGTGGTAACTGTATTCGCTGTCTTTACCGAGCGTAATGATGGTGTTGTAGGTGTCGTAGCGGTTCTGCTGGTTCAGACGCGCATCCACAATGCCGGTAATCAACGTGCTGCCGCGCGCGAGTAGCAGATCGTTCATCATGTTCAGAAACGGCTGCTGGTTGAGTTCCAGATCGGGGATCGCCGACTCCGGCCAGATAATCAGCTGTGATTTTCCCATCACCTCTTCGGTGGCGTTGGCGTAAATCTTCAGCGTATTCAGCAGCTCTTTCTCGTCCCACTTCATGGACTGCGGGATATTTCCCTGCACCATAGAAACCTGCATGGCACGCCCGGGCTCTGGCGTGAACCACTGGATATAGCGCAGCGGGAAAGGCAGGGCGAACAATACGAGCGCCACCACCAGCGGTTTCCAGCAGCGCGTGACCAGCGCCAGTATCAGCAGGCCGCTGACCACCATCAGCAGGAAGTTGATGGCTTCAACGCCCATCACCGGCGCCAGGCCTTTTAGCGGGCCGTCAATTTGACTGTAGCCGAACTGCAGCCACGGGAAGCCCGTCAGTACCCAACCGCGCAGGAACTCGGTGAGTTGCCAGACCACGGGCGCGGCAATGGCGACGCGTAGCCAGCTGGTTTTGGGCCACAGGCGAGAAAGGATGCCTGCGAATAAACCGGTATACAGCGAGAGGTAAGCGGCGAGCAGTACCACCAGGAAGACGTTAACCGGGCCGGGCATACCGCCAAACTGGGCGATGCTGACATAGACCCAGTTGATGCCTGAGCCAAACAGCCCCAGCCCCCAGAAGTAGCCGATGGCGGCAGCCTGGACGGGGCGACGATTCAGGGTTAAACCCTGTAGTCCCATCAGGGAGAGGATGGCCGCAGGCCAGATATCGTAAGGAGAAAAAGCCAGCGTACCGCTGGCTCCGAGTAACAGCGCCAGCAGCAAACGGACGCGCTGGCGTTCAAACAGTGGGGCAAATGCCATTTACATTACTCTTCCAGTTTTGGCACCGGTGAATCGTCCGGCGTTCTGACGTGAACCTGTATAATACGTCGGCTGTCGGCCATGGCCACTTTGAACTGGTAACCGTCGATGTCAACGGTCTCACCGCGCGCCGGAAGATGACCAAAGGCCTGCATCACCAGCCCGCCAATGGTATCGACCTCTTCATCGCTGAAGTGGGTCCCGAAGGCGTCGTTGAAGTCCTCGATGGAGGCCAGCGCACGCACGGTCCAGGTATGGCGGCTGAGCTGACGGAAGTCGATATCTTCCTCTTCGTCATACTCATCTTCGATTTCGCCGACAATCAGCTCAAGAATATCTTCGATCGTGACAAGACCGGAAACGCCACCGAATTCATCAATAACAATCGCCATGTGGTAACGCTGAGAGCGGAACTCTTTCAGCATCCGATCCACACGTTTACTTTCCGGCACAACCACGGCCTGGCGTAACACTTTTTCCATGCTGAAGGCTTCGGCATCGCTGCGCATAAACGGCAGCAGATCTTTCGCCATCAAAATCCCTTCGATGTGATCTTTGTCTTCGCTGATGACCGGGAAACGCGAGTGGGCGGATTCGATGATCACATCGAGGCACTCGTCCAGCGTCTGGTTGCGTTTCAGGGTGATCATCTGTGATCGGGGGATCATGATATCGCGAACGCGCTGGTCGGCGATGTCCATAACCCCTTCGAGCATTTCGCGCGTATCTTCGTCGATAAGGTCGTTCTGCCCGGAATCACGAATCAGCTCCAGCAGTTCATCACGGTTTTTCGGTTCGCCGTGGAAAAGCTGGTTCAGAATGAGGGAGAAAAATCCCTTTTTACTGGTTGTCGTGTCGCTACTGTGTGAATTGTCGTCGCTCATGGCGTTTGTTAAGGGTTCTCTTGTTAGTTCAACGTTTACCGCCACGCAATCTCCTTTCGTGGCGGCATGTTAGTCAGTCAGGTGACGGACTATTCTTTCTCGGCAATGTACGGATCCTCATAGCCCAGAGCAAGCATTATCTCTGTCTCAAGGGACTCCATCTCTTCCCCTTCGTCGTCTTCAATATGATCGTAGCCGAGCAGATGCAGGCTGCCATGTACTACCATATGCGCCCAGTGGGCTTCCAGCGGCTTTTGTTGCTCTTTGGCTTCCTGTTCAACCACCTGACGGCAGATGATCAGATCGCCCAACAGCGGCATCTCGATACCCGGCGGAGCTTCGAACGGGAAAGAGAGCACGTTGGTTGGCTTATCTTTCCCGCGGTAGGTCAGGTTAAGCTCGTGGCTTTCTGCTTCATCCACCAGACGAATCGTGACTTCTGATTCTTCCTGAAACTGGGGGATAACGGCATCCAGCCATTTCTGAAACTGTGCCTCATCTGGCATGCCGGAATTATCTTCACAGGCCAGCTGTAAATCGAGGATCACCTGACTCATTTCTGTTCTTGCTCCTGCGCTTCGCGCTTACGTTCTGCGGCCAGTTCGGCCTTACGCTTCTGATCTGCCTCTTCCCAGGCTTCATAGGCGTTAACGATACGCGCGACCACCGGGTGGCGTACCACGTCTTCACTGTGGAAGAAGTTAAAGCTAATTTCGTCGACCTCGGCCAGCACTTCGATGGCGTGGCGCAGACCCGATTTCGTGCTGCGCGGCAGGTCGATCTGCGTCACGTCACCGGTAATGACTGCCTTCGAGTTGAAGCCGATACGCGTCAGGAACATCTTCATCTGTTCGATAGTGGTGTTCTGGCTCTCATCAAGAATGATGAACGCGTCGTTGAGCGTACGGCCGCGCATGTAGGCGAGCGGGGCCACTTCGATTACGTTACGCTCAATGAGCTTCTCGACTTTCTCAAAGCCCAGCATCTCGAACAGCGCGTCGTACAGCGGGCGCAGGTAAGGATCAACCTTCTGGCTCAGATCGCCGGGCAGGAAGCCCAGTTTCTCGCCCGCTTCCACAGCCGGACGGGTCAGCAGAATACGGCGAATCTCCTGGCGCTCCAGCGCATCAACCGCGGCGGCAACGGCCAGATAGGTTTTCCCCGTACCTGCCGGACCGACGCCGAAGGTGATGTCATGATCAAGAATGTTGGCAATGTACTGCGCCTGATTTGGCGTCCGCGGCTTGATGACGCCACGTTTGGTTTTGATGTTGATGGCCTTGCCGTAGTCCGGCACGCTTTCCGCGCTCTGCTCAAGCACGCGCGCCTCTTTAATGGCGAGGTGGATCTGTTCCGGTTCGATATCCTGAATTTCGCCGCGCATCGGGGCGGTATCGACATACAGGCTACGCAGAATGTCCGCGGCGGCGTTGACGCAGATAGGGCGTCCGGTAAGTTTGAAATGATTATCGCGACGATTGATTTCGATACCCAGACGTCGCTCCAGTTGTTTGATGTTGTCATCAAACGGCCCGCACAGGCTCAGCAGGCGAGCGTTGTCTGCGGGCGTCAGGCTAATTTCACGCGTATCTATGTTCAAACTGTTCCTCTTTGATTGGTTAACTGATCCGTTGCGACAGGACGTAATAAAACGGTCATTACCGAAATTATTCACGCCACAGAATAAAGGCGCAAGCGTTGCGGATGATATTGGGGACGATGAGAGGAAATACAAGGCCTGCCGAAGAGGCAGGCCTGAAGGATTAAGGCTGGTAAATTCCCACGCCAGAATCATTTTCTTTGCGGGTACGGGAAATCACCGATTCTGGTGACTCTGCAATACGCAGGCCCATCTCATCTTCGGTACGTACCACTTTCGCACGCAGCGAGTTGGTCAATACTTCAACAATCTCGACATCCACAAATTTACCGATCATGTCCGGGGTACCTTCAAAGTTGACCACGCGGTTGTTCTCGGTACGTCCGGAGAGTTCCATGATGCTCTTGCGCGAGGTGCCTTCCACCAGAATACGCTGGACGGTGCCGAGCATGCGGCGGCTCCAGGCGTTGGCCTGCTGGTTAATGCGCTCCTGCAGAATGTACAGACGCTGTTTTTTCTCTTCTTCCGGTACATCGTCAACCA
The DNA here is from genome assembly GCF_026319105.1 of Enterobacter sp. HSTU-ASh6. NCBI lineage: Bacteria > Pseudomonadati > Pseudomonadota > Gammaproteobacteria > Enterobacterales > Enterobacteriaceae > Enterobacter > Enterobacter sp. HSTU-ASh6. Next base: position 9,399 of record NZ_WSPD01000021.1, read on the forward strand.
TATCGGCCGCAGGGGTGCCAGGACGCGGTGAGAAGATGAAGCTGTAGCTGACGTCAAAATTCACTTCGCCGATGAGCTTCATGGTGCGTTCGAAGTCATCAGCGGTTTCGCCAGGGAAGCCGACAATAAAGTCTGAGCTTATCTGGATATCCGGGCGGGCTTCACGCAGCTTACGGATGATGGATTTGTACTCCAGCACCGTATGCGGACGGCCCATCAGGTTCAGCACGCGATCGGAACCGCACTGAATCGGCAGGTGCAGGAAACTCACCAGTTCCGGCGTATCGCGGTAGACGTCAATGATGTCGTCGGTAAATTCCATCGGATGGCTGGTGGTAAAGCGAATACGATCGATGCCGTCAATCGCGGCCACCAGACGCAGCAGTTCGGCAAAGCTGCCGGTGGTGCCGTCGTAGTTCTCACCGCGCCAGGCGTTAACGTTCTGACCCAGCAGGTTGACTTCGCGAACGCCCTGGGCGGCAAGCTGTGCAATTTCAAACAGGATGTCATCTGCCGGGCGGCTGACCTCTTCACCACGGGTATACGGCACCACGCAGTAAGTACAGTATTTGTTGCAGCCTTCCATGATAGAGACGAACGCGGTCGGGCCATCGGCGCGCGGCTCTGGCAGACGGTCAAATTTTTCGATCTCCGGGAAGCTGACGTCAACGACCGGGCTACGATCGCCGCGCACCTTGTTGATCATTTCAGGCAGGCGGTGCAGGGTCTGAGGGCCAAAGACAATATCCACATACGGGGCTCTCTGGCGGATCAGCTTACCTTCCTGCGACGCAACGCAGCCACCCACGCCGATGATCAGGTCCGGATTTTTTCGTTTAAGAAGTTTCCAGCGGCCTAACACGTGAAAGACTTTTTCCTGCGCTTTTTCGCGAATTGAACAGGTATTTAGCAGCAGCACATCGGCTTCTTTCGCATTTTCAGTCAGCTGGTATCCGTGGGTGGTGTCCAGCAGATCGGCCATCTTGGATGAATCGTATTCGTTCATCTGACAGCCCCAGGTTTTTATATGGAGTTTTTTAGTCATCGACTTGCTCAGCTCAGGATTGCAAGCCGCGTATTGTAATGCTTTGGTGGGGTTGTGACCAGTATGAAGGTTATGTGTCTCATGACCGAAAAAATCCGGTAAACTTAAGGGATTCTGCAATAAGGAAAATTGACCATGACACTCCAACACACCGAAGTTGCCGTTGTCGGCGGCGGTATGGTCGGCGGCGCGCTGGCGCTGGGGCTGGCGCAGCAGGGATTTGAGGTAACGGTAATTGAACAGGCTGCGCCTGGGCACTACGATCCGGCGGCCAAACCGGATGTGCGCATCTCCGCGATCAGCGCAGCGTCCGTTGATCTGCTGCGGGGGCTGGGCGTCTGGGAGTCGGTGCTGGCGATGCGCGCCCATCCTTACAGCCGTCTTGAAACCTGGGAGTGGGAAAATGCCCACGTCGCGTTTGATGCCGCTGAGCTGAAGTTACCGCGCCTGGGCTATATGGTGGAAAATAACGTGCTCCAGCGGGCACTCTGGCAGGCGCTGGAGGCGCACCCGAAGGTGACGCTGCGTGTGCCTGCGTCGCTGAAGGCGCTGCACCCTCTCGAGAGTGGCTATGTGCTGACGCTCGACAGCGGCGATGAACTGGCCGTGAAGCTGGTCGTCGGGGCCGATGGGGCTAACTCGCAGGTCAGGCAGATGGCGGGTATCGGGGTGCATGCCTGGCAGTACGAGCAGTCCTGTATGTTGATTACCGTTCAGTGTGAGAATGCGCCGGGAGAGAGCACCTGGCAGCACTTTACCCCGAATGGTCCGCACGCCTTCTTACCGCTGTTCGATAACTGGGCGTCGCTGGTGTGGTACGACAAACCGGCGCGCATTCGCCAGCTGCAGGGGCTTTCAATGGAGCAATTGCAGCGGGAAATTCATCTGAACTTCCCGAGCCGTCTGGGCAATGTTATACCGGTTGCCGCAGGGGCGTTCCCGCTCACGCGGCGTCACGCATTGCAGTATGCCAGAGAAGAGCTGGCGCTGGTGGGCGATGCGGCACATACCATTCATCCGCTGGCCGGGCAGGGGGTAAATCTGGGGTATCGCGACGTCGATGCGTTACTGGATGTGCTGGGCAGCGCCCGCGGGCATGCGGAGAACTGGTCCAGTCATCAGGTCCTGAAGCGGTATCAGACGCGCCGTATGGCGGATAACTTTATCATGCAGTCGGGAATGGATCTGTTCTATGCCGGGTTCAGCAATGACTTAGCCCCGGTGCGCATTCTGCGTAATATTGGATTGATGGCGGCAGAGCGTGCCGGGGGTTTGAAAAGACAGGCCCTGAAATACGCCCTGGGGCTCTAATCTTTGCTCCGTCTATTCCCTCTCCCCGTTGGGGAGAGGGTTAGGGTGAGGGGGCATCAGGCCGCACTATTCTGAGCAACAAAAACAAAAAAGCCCGCAGAGCGGGCTTTTTTGTGACTAAGTGGCTGGGGTGCAGGGATTCGAACCCCGGAATGCTGGTATCAGAAACCAGAGCCTTACCGCTTGGCGACACCCCAATTGCGTTAAACAGACTGCTTAACGACTTTTTAAATTGGCTGGGGTACGAGGATTCGAACCTCGGAATGCCGGAATCAGAATCCGGTGCCTTACCGCTTGGCGATACCCCAACAATTTTTTTTCATTACCGAAATCAATCGATAATCTAAATTTGGTGGCTACGACGGGATTCGAACCTGTGACCCCATCATTATGAGTGATGTGCTCTAACCAACTGAGCTACGTAGCCAGTACTGCAATCTTCGATGGCTGGGGTACCTGGATTCGAACCAGGGAATGCCGGTATCAAAAACCGGTGCCTTACCGCTTGGCGATACCCCAATACCGCGGAGAACCGCAAAATCGAAGAAATATGGCTGGGGTACCTGGATTCGAACCAGGGAATGCCGGTATCAAAAACCGGTGCCTTACCGCTTGGCGATACCCCATCCGTGCAACGCTTACCCGGGAATGGTGCGGGAGGCGAGACTTGAACTCGCACACCTTGCGGCGCCAGAACCTAAATCTGGTGCGTCTACCAATTTCGCCACTCCCGCAAAAAAAGATGGTGGCTACGACGGGATTCGAACCTGTGACCCCATCATTATGAGTGATGTGCTCTAACCAACTGAGCTACGTAGCCATCTTTTTTTCGCGTTACCTTATCGGCGTTGCGGGGCGCATTATGCGTATAGACCCTTGCAGCGTCAACACCTTTTTCAACGAAAATGGCGGGAATGTGACTGTTTGGTTAGGTTGCGAACAGCGTGGCCGAATATTCGGCAATTATTGGTTATTAATCGGTTTTAGCGGAGGAAAAGTGGAGCAAAAAAAATCAGGCCCCGCAGGGCCTGATGATGAAATGATTGATTATTTATAGGCAGACTGGTGAACGCCTACCGCGCGGCCTGATGGATCGTTCATCGCTTTGAAAGATTCATCCCATTCAATGGCTTTCGCGGAAGAGCAGGCGACGGACGGCCCCCCTGGCACACACTCTGCAGCACTTGGTACCGGGAACAGTTCTTCGAAGATCTCACGGTACAGATACGCTTCTTTAGAGCCCGGCGTGTTGTACGGGAAGCGGAAGCTGGCGGTTTCCAGTTGTTGGTCTGAAACCTGTTTCGCCGCCACCTCTTTCAGGGTATCGATCCAGCTGTAGCCTACGCCATCAGAGAACTGCTCTTTCTGACGCCATGCCACACTTGCCGGCAGGTAGGATTCAAAACATTCGCGCAGGATATGTTTTTCCATTTTGCCGTTGCCGCACATTTTATCCTGCGGGTTGATGCGCATCGCCACATCAAGGAATTTCTTATCCAGGAACGGAACGCGTGCTTCTACGCCCCAGGCGGACATCGCTTTGTTAGCTCGTGCGCAGTCAAACATGTGCAGCGCCTGCAGTTTACGCACCGTCTCTTCGTGTAACTCTTTGGCGTTTGGCGCTTTGTGGAAGTACAGGTAGCCGCCGAACACTTCATCAGAGCCTTCACCGGAGAGCACCATCTTAATGCCCATCGCCTTGATCTTGCGCGACATAAGGTACATTGGCGTGGAGGCGCGAATGGTGGTCACATCATAAGTTTCAATGTGATAGATCACATCGCGGATCGCATCCAGACCTTCCTGCACGGTGAAGTGAATCTCATGGTGCACCGTCCCCAGATGGTTTGCCACTTCCTGCGCGGCTTTCAGGTCAGGCGCTCCTTCCAGACCCACGGCAAAGGAGTGCAGCTGCGGCCACCAGGCTTCAGAGCGCTCCTGATCTTCCACACGGCGGGCGGCAAATTTCTTGGTGATTGCCGAGATCACGGAGGAGTCCAGACCGCCGGAGAGCAGCACGCCGTAGGGCACGTCAGACATCAGGTGGCTTTTTACTGAGTCTTCCAGCGCCTGGCGCAGCTCGGCTTTGTCCGTGACGTTGTCTTTTACGGCATCATAGTCGAACCAGTCGCGCTGATAATACTGACGGATCTCGCCATCTTTGCTCCACAGGTAGCTGCCCGCCGGGAACTCTTTAATGGTGCGGCAAACCGGCACCAGGGCTTTCATCTCAGACGCGACATAGAAGTTGCCGTGTTCATCATGGCCCATGTACAGCGGGATAATACCGATATGGTCACGGCCAATCAGGTAAGCGTCTTTTTCACTGTCGTACAGGGCGAATGCAAACATACCCTGAAGGTCGTCCAGGAACTCGGGTCCTTTCTCCTGATACAGCGCCAGGATGACTTCACAGTCAGAGCCGGTCTGGAACGCGTAGCGGTCACCGTACTCTGCGCGCAGCGCCTGGTGGTTGTAAATCTCACCGTTAACCGCCAGCGCGTGCGTTTTTTTCTCGTTATACAGCGGCTGTGCACCGGCATTGACGTCGACGATTGACAGACGTTCGTGTGCCAGAATGGCTTTGTCACTGGCGTAAACGCCGGACCAGTCCGGGCCGCGATGGCGCATCAGGCGGGACAGTTCGAGTGCTTTTTTACGCAGTTCGCCCGCGTCAGTTTTAATATCCAGTACGCCAAAAATAGAACACATAACCTTCTCCGTTAACCCTGTTGCATTGTGATGTTGCTTGCTTATGAAAATGCCGCAAAGGGGCAGGGCGCGCAAGCGTTTTACGGGTGAAAACGGAAATAGTGCAATGGCGTTTGCGGAACAGTGAAAAATGCGTATGTGATGAGCGCATTTATTGATGATTATTCAATAAATGTGTCTTTTCGTTAGATGGGGTTATGTTTTGCGTACATAAAAATAAAGAACCACGCCCTGAGGCGTGGTTCGGTATCAGATAATGTCAATCTCGTCGACGGAGGGGTAAATCCAGCTTGGCCGGAACGGCATTGAATCGATGTCATCAAGCTGAGAGACGCCGGAGAGCACCAGAATCGTCTCCAGACCGGCCTGGAAACCGGCCAGAATATCGGTGCGCAGGTTGTCGCCGACAATCACGGTCTCTTCAGAGTGGGCCTGCATCTTGTTGAGCGCGGCGCGAATGATCCACGGGCTTGGCTTGCCGACATAGAACGGCTTGCGCCCGGAGATTTTCTCGATACCGGCGCACAGCGCGCCGCAGGCCGGATAAAAGCCGCGGCCATGGGTATCCGGGTTGGTGGCAATAAAGCGCGCGCCGTTAGCCACAAAGAAAGAGGCTTTATGCATCATCTCCCAGTTGTAGGAGCGCGTTTCACCTACGATCACAAAGTCCGGGTTGACATCGGTGATGGTAAAGCCCGCTTTGTACAGCTCGTGGATCAGCGCCCCTTCACCAACCACGTAGGCTTTTTTCCCTTCCTGACGCTTCAGAAAATCCGCCGTGGCCATCGCCGAGGTATAAAACACGCTGTCCGGGACGTTGACACCCGCCGTCGCAAAGCGGTTTGCGAGATCCTGACCGGTCTGAGAAGGGTAGTTCGTGAGAAGAACCAGAGGCATTCCTTTGTCGATGATACGGTGAAGAAACTCCGCAGCACCCGGCACGGCAACGTTGTCGTGCATCAGCACGCCGTCGATATCACAAATTACATTCTTAATGGTCATGGACATTCCGACATCAAAAAAAGAAGGCGTTACTATAAGGTCCGATTAACTTTCCAGCAAATGCTGCAGCAGAATTCCGTTGAGCATAGCCCGTTTGACCAGCGCGAACGCGCCAATCGCCGAGCGATGGTCAAGCTTTGAACGAACCACCGGGAGGTTCTGGCGGAATGCTTTCAGCGCCTGGGTGTTAATACAGCCTTCAATGGCGGGGAGCAGGACCTTTTCCGCCTCCACAATTTCACCTGCGATCACCACTTTTTGCGGGTTAAACAGGTTAATGGCGATGGCGATGGTTTTCCCCAGATGGCGTCCCACCTGTTCGATCACTTCGCAGGCCAGCGCGTCGCCTTTATTGGCGGCTTTACAGATGGTGCCTATCTTGCAGTCGTCCAGCGTCACGCGGCTTTGGTAACCCTGTTCCAGCAGATGGCGGACGCGCTGCTCGATGGCGGTGTTGGCGGCAATGGTTTCAAGGCAACCGAAGTTTCCGCAGTGGCAGCGCTCCCCGAGGGGTTCAACCTGAATGTGGCCAATCTCACCGACGTTGCCGTTGCGACCAATAAAAATACGGCCATTAGAGATAATGCCGGCGCCCGTACCGCGGTGAACGCGCACCAGAATAGAGTCTTCGCAGTCCTGACTCGCACCAAAGTAGTGCTCAGCAAGCGCCAGAGAGCGAATGTCATGGCCCACAAAGCAGGTCACTTTGAAACGCTTTTCCAGCGCGTCGACCAGCCCCCAGTTTTCAACCTGAATGTGCGGCATATAACGGATCACGCCGCTTTCCGGATCGACCAGACCGGGCAGGATCACCGAGATGGCGATGAGTTCGCGGATCTTGCGCTGACAGCTTTCAATAAACAGCGCGATGGTGTTCAGCAGCGCATGCTCCAGTGTTTCCTGGGTGCGTTCCGGAAGGGGGTAGTGTTCTTCCGCAATGGCTTTGCTGCTCAGATCGTAGAGCGTGAGCGTGGTGTCATGACGACCCAGCCGGACGCCGATCGCCTGAAAATTACGGGTTTCGGTAACAATGGAGATCGCGCGGCGGCCCCCGGTAGAGGCCTGCTGATCGACTTCTTTGATCAGACCGCGCTCGATGAGCTGGCGGGTAATTTTTGTCACGCTGGCGGGAGCAAGCTGGCTTTGTTCGGCTATCTGGATACGTGAGATTGGACCGTGTTGGTCAATCAGGCGATATACCGCCGCACTGTTAAGTTGTTTAACGAGATCGACATTACCGATTTGAGCTTGTCCGCCAGGTGTCATACTTTTACTTACTCAGTGACGACCTCGTTACCATTAACGATGGTCTTAATAATTTTATAATCGTGTGTGAATGCCGTCAGGTTTGCAACCATACCTGGTGCAATTCCGCCAAGCTGTTTATCCACGCCCATTGCGCGAGCTGGATAGAGGGTGGCCATACGCAGGACTTCATCAAGCGCAATCCCGCAATGTTCCACCAGGTTACGCACCCCTTCAATCATGGTCAAAGAGGAACCACTCAGCGTACCGTTTTCATCCACACACAGTCCATTGCGGTAGTATATTGTTTTACCGGCAAAAATGAACTGCTCAATATTTGCACCTGCCGGTGCGGTGGCATCCGTGACCAGACAAAGCTTGTCACCTTTCAGCCGCTTGGCATTGCGAATGTTGGTGTAATCGACGTGTAAACCGTCGGCGATAATGCCGCAGTATACGTCTGGCTCATCCAGAATCGCACCGACCAGACCCGGTTCACGCCCCGTGATATACGGCATGGCGTTATAAAGGTGCGTCGCAAAGGTAATGCCCGCGCGGAAACCGGCTTTCGCCTCTTTCAGCGTGGCGTTAGAGTGGCCTGCTGAAACCACAATCCCGGCGGCGGCCAGTTTGCTGATGACGTCAGTGCCGGTCATTTCAGGTGCCAGCGTGACTTTGGTGATCACATCAGCGTTCGCACACATGTAATCCACCAGCTCCGCATCCGGTTTGCGCACATAATCCGGGTTATGCGTCCCTTTCTTAACCATATTGAGCCATGGTCCTTCAAGGTGCAGACCCAGTGCCTGATTGGGATGTTTGGCCAGGTATTCACGCATCACACGGATACCCTGTTTCATAAGGTCATCACTGCTGGTGATGAGCGTTGGCAGATAGCTGGTGCAGCCAGATTTCTCGTTGGCTTTCTGCATGATCTCCAGCGTTTCGACCGTTACCGCATCGGCGGAGTCATTAAATTGCACACCGCCGCAGCCGTTCAGCTGTACGTCGATGAAACCGGGGGAGATTACTGCTCCATTGAGTGAGCGCTGTTCAATCTCCGGCGGCAGCTCTGCCAGCGGGCAAACACGTTCAATCAGGCCATTGGCGATAACAATCGCATGGTCATCCAGAATATCATGGCCGGTATAAATCCGACCGTGGGTTAAAGCGTACATAACGACCCCCGGTTAAAAAAAGCGGCCGCCTCTTGTTGAAGAGGCGGTTATTCAATTACAGACCTTTGATGTTCTCAGCTTCTAACTCGTTGAAGTATTTCAACGTTTTTACCTTCAGCTCCATCGTGGATGGCTCGTCGCAGACGATGACTGATTTTGGATGCAGCTGCAGGCAGCTGATGGTCCACATATGGTTAACGTTGCCTTCAACGGCTGCCTGGAGCGCCTGCGCCTTCACGCTGCCCAGCACCAGAATCATCACTTCTTCGGCATCCAGCAGGGTGCCTACGCCTACGGTCAGGGCGTATTTTGGAACCTGGTTCACATCGCCATCAAAGAAGCGGGAGTTTGCCACGCGCGTGTCATGGGTCAGCGTTTTAATACGGGTACGGGACGCCAGAGACGATGCCGGCTCGTTAAATGCGATGTGACCGTCATTACCCACACCGCCCATAAACAGGTGGATTTTACCGTAAGAACGGATTTTTTCTTCATACTGACGGCATTCTGCGTCAATATCAGGCGCGTTTCCATTCAGCAGGTTAATATTTTCAGCTGGAATATCAACGTGATCAAAGAAATTGCGGTGCATAAAGCTATGGTAGCTTTCCGGATGATCTTTCGGTAAGCCGACGTATTCGTCCATATTGAAGGTTACAACATGTTTGAAGCTAACCTGGCCTGCTTTGTGCATCTCAACCAGGGCCTTATACGCGGTCAGCGGTGTGCCGCCCGTCGGGAGGCCAAGTACGAAAGGACGATCGGCGGTCGGTTTGAACGCGTTGATGCGGTTAACGATATGGCGAGCGGCCCATTTACCGACTTGTTCAGCAGTGGCCAGGGGAATCAGTCTCATTGTTCACCTCAAGAGTTAAAGTAAAAGAGTGGGCGGATGGCTATCGGGACCTGATACGTAAGCGTAACCTGGAACCTTTCAGGCCGGATCAATCCGTCTTGATTTTTCGAATGATAAAATAAGTTTTCGTTGTTAGCCAGTGAAAGGGAGGGTGAGAAACGATATTTGGTGACAAAAATCACAAAAAGCAGGTGTTTAATTTGCGATACGAATTAATTTTTCACACACTCACAATGCCAGTGAATCATCAACTGTATCTATAGTTCGTGACACAATAAAAAACAGAGCTGAGAACACGCCTTAAACGGGGTCTCATAGGGGGAAGAAAGTGAGTATTCTAGGTTATTTACAAAAGGTTGGTCGCGCACTGATGGTGCCGGTCGCCACGCTGCCTGCCGCAGCCATCCTGATGGGTGTCGGCTACTGGATCGACCCCAACGGCTGGGGTAGCACCAGCGCGCTGGCGGCGTTCTTTATCAAGTCAGGCTCCGCCATTATCGACAACATGTCCGTGTTGTTTGCAATTGGTGTAGCTTATGGTATGTCCAAAGACAAAGACGGTGCCGCTGCGCTGACCGGTTTTGTCGGTTTCCTCGTCTTAACCACGCTCTGCTCACCAGCAGCAGTGGCGATGATCCAAAAAATTCCGGCGGACCAGGTGCCGGCGGCATTCGGTAAGATCAGCAACCAGTTTGTCGGTATCCTTGTAGGTATCATCTCCGCCGAACTGTATAACCGCTTCAGTAGCGTTGAACTGCCAAAAGCGCTCTCCTTCTTTAGCGGCCGTCGTCTGGTGCCAATCCTGACCTCGTTCGTGATGATCGTCGTTGCGTTCATCATGATGTACATCTGGCCGATGATCTTCGACGGTCTGGTTAACTTCGGTGAGCACATTCAGAAACTGGGCTCCATCGGGGCGGGCGTGTACGCGTTCTTCAACCGTCTGCTGATCCCGGTTGGTCTGCACCACGCGCTGAACTCCGTGTTCTGGTTCGACGTTGCGGGTATTAACGATATCCCTAACTTCCTGGGTGGCGCACAGTCCATCGAAGCCGGTAAAGCGGTTGTCGGTATCACCGGTCGCTACCAGGCTGGCTTCTTCCCAATCATGATGTTTGGTTTGCCGGGTGCTGCGCTGGCTATCTACCACTGCGCGCGTCCAGAGAACAAAGCGAAAGTGCTGGGTATTATGATGGCGGGGGCGTTTGCGGCCTTCTTCACCGGTATCACCGAACCGCTGGAATTCTCCTTCATGTTCGTGGCACCTGTACTGTATGTGATCCACGCTGTGCTGACCGGTATCTCCGTGTTTATCGCTGCCAGCATGCAATGGATTGCGGGCTTTGGCTTCAGTGCGGGTCTGGTGGATATGGTGCTTTCTTCCCGTAACCCGCTGGCGACCCACTGGTGGATGTTGATTCCACAAGGTCTGGTGTTCTTCGCGATCTACTACGTGGTGTTCCGTTTCACTATCACCAAATTCAACCTGATGACCCCGGGTCGCGAGCTGGCTGTGGCCGGTAGCGAAGCGGATGGTCAGGACGTGAACGTGAGCGGTGCGCAGGATCAGGATGTTTCTGGTCTGGCGCGTCAGTACATCGCCGCTGTCGGGGGTTCTGACAACCTGACCGGCATTGATGCCTGTATCACCCGTCTGCGTCTGAACGTGAAAGATTCCTCTCTGGTGAATGAAGCGCTGGCAAAACGTCTGGGCGCGTCCGGCGTTATCCGCCTGAACAAAACCAGCGTGCAGATTATTGTCGGCTTCGTTGCGGAAAAAATTGCCAACGCCATGAAAACAACTGGCCCGGTTGCCGCCGCTGAAGCAGGCGCTGCCCCCGCTGCCGCACCTGCTGCTGCAAAACCGCAGGCCGTACCAAACGCCAAAACCGTTGCTGCGCTGGTTTCTCCTGTCACCGGTGAAGTCGTGGCGATTGAGCAGGTGCCTGATGAAGCATTCGCCAGCAAAGCGGTGGGTGACGGTGTCGCGGTGAAACCAACGGACAAAACCGTTGTGTCTCCTGCTGCCGGTACCATTGTGAAAATCTTCAACACCAACCACGCGTTCTGCCTCGAAACAGAAAATGGCGCAGAGATCGTTGTCCACATGGGTATCGATACCGTAGCGCTGAACGGTCAGGGCTTTACTCGCCTGGTGGAAGAGGGCGCTGAAGTGGTCGCCGGGCAGCCGATTCTGGAAATGGATCTGGACTTACTGAACACCAATGCGCGCTCCATGATAAGCCCGGTGGTTTGCAGCAACATCGACGACTTCAGTGGCCTGGTCATTCAGGCGAAAGGTCAGGTTGTTGCGGGCCAAACACCGCTGTATGAGATTAAAGGCAAGTAATCGCTCCTGAGTAGAGTCATGCCTTAAGCGGCGGGGGATCTCCTCCGCCGCTTTTTTTTGCAGCAAATGCCCCCATTATTTTCTTCAGAGCCGTTTTAAGGGTTGTCACTACGTCCGGCTTATAAGATCATATGCCGTTATACGTTGTTTACGCTTTGAGGAATCCACGATGAGTGAGGCAGAAGCCCGCCCGAGTAACTTTATTCGTCAGATCATCGATGAAGATCTGGCCAGTGGTAAGCACACCACGATCCATACCCGTTTCCCGCCGGAGCCGAACGGCTATCTGCACATTGGTCATGCAAAATCAATTTGCCTGAACTTTGGCATTGCCCAGGACTATAACGGACAGTGCAACCTGCGTTTCGATGACACCAACCCAGTAAAAGAAGACATCGAATACGTTGAGTCGATCAAGAACGACGTGCAATGGCTGGGCTTCAACTGGTCTGGCGATATCTGCTACTCCTCTGACTATTTTGATCAGCTGTACGCCTATGCGGTTGAGCTGATCAACAAAGGTCTGGCGTATGTCGACGAGCTGTCTGCGGATGAAATCCGTGAATATCGCGGTACGCTGACCGCACCGGGTAAAAACAGCCCCTACCGCGATCGCAGCGTGGAAGAGAACCTGGCGCTGTTTGAAAAAATGCGTGCGGGTGGCTTCGAAGAAGGCAAAGCGTGTCTGCGTGCCAAAATCGACATGGCGTCTCCGTTCATCGTAATGCGCGATCCGGTGCTGTACCGTATCAAGTTCGCTGAACACCACCAGACCGGTAACAAGTGGTGCATCTATCCGATGTACGACTTCACCCACTGCATCAGCGATGCGCTGGAAGGTATCACCCATTCGCTGTGTACGCTGGAGTTCCAGGACAACCGTCGTCTGTACGACTGGGTACTGGATAACATCACCATTCCTGTGCATCCGCGTCAGTACGAGTTCTCTCGTCTGAATCTGGAATACACCGTGATGTCCAAGCGTAAGCTGAACCTGCTGGTCACCGACAAGCACGTTGAGGGTTGGGATGACCCGCGTATGCCGACCATCTCTGGTCTGCGTCGTCGTGGTTATACTGCCGCGTCTATTCGTGAGTTCTGCAAACGCATTGGCGTGACCAAGCAGGACAACACAATTGAAATGGCGTCTCTGGAATCCTGCATTCGCGAAGACCTCAACGAAAACGCACCGCGCGCGATGGCGGTTATCGACCCGGTGAAACTGGTTATCGAGAACTATCCGCAGGGTGAAAGCGAGCTGGTCTCCATGCCTAACCATCCGAACAAACCGGAAATGGGAAGCCGTGACGTGCCGTTCAGCGGTGAAATCTGGATCGATCGTGCTGACTTCCGCGAAGAAGCTAACAAGCAGTACAAGCGTCTGGTGTTGGGTAAAGAGGTGCGTCTGCGTAATGCTTACGTCATCAAAGCCGAGCGTGTGGAGAAAGATGCGGAAGGTAACATCACCACCATCTTCTGCTCTTACGACGCAGAGACCCTGAGCAAAGATCCGGCGGACGGACGCAAGGTAAAAGGCGTTATTCACTGGGTGAGTGCGCCCCACGCGCTGCCGGTCGAAATTCGCCTCTACGATCGTCTGTTCAGCGTGCCTAACCCGGGTGCGGCTGAAGACTTCCTGGCGACCATTAACCCGGAATCACTGGTTATCAAACAGGGCTATGCGGAGCCATCACTGAAAGCGGCTGAAGCGGGCAAAGCGTTCCAGTTCGAACGTGAAGGTTACTTCTGCCTCGACAGCCGTCACAGCACGGCGGAAAAACCGGTATTTAACCGTACCGTAGGTCTGCGCGATACCTGGACTAAGATCGGCGAATAATAACGCTGTATTGGTCAATGAGAGACAAACGCCGCGTATTGCGGCGTTTTTTTTATTTATGATCATATCGTTAAAGCCGGGCTGTAAACCTTTCGGTGAAAATATCAGGTCAATGTGGTGCTACTTATTTTCCTGAAAAAAGTTTGTTTGTTTGCATAAAAACAGAATGAGGAAAACGTTACAGAGTTTAACGATTTTAACTACTGATATTTAATGTCTTACCCCGCCAAATCTCGTCCTCCGGTAAATGTTACAAAGCACTACCAATTATGTGCACTTCGTCATAATCCTGACTTTTGCCCGCTGAAAAGCATTGATAATTCGCGTCGCGAAAAATAACCTAAAGACGGTAGTTAATTCGAGGGTATTTAAAACTACCCCTGACCATTGGGTCTTTTTTATTTTCGCCGTTTCAGGCGTTTTAATTCGTCAAAGAGGAATAATCTATGCGTACGTTCAGTGGCAAACGTAGTGCGCTGGCGCTGGCTATTGCCGGTGTGACAGCTATGTCGGGCCTGGTCGTTACCCCAGAGGCAAAAGCGGCGGGTTTCATCGAAGATTCTACCCTCACGGGCGGTATTTATTACTGGCAGCGTGAGCGTGACCGTAAAGACGTTACCGAAGACAAATACAAAACCAACCTTTCTCACTCCACCTGGAACGCCAACCTGGACTTCCAGTCAGGCTACGCCGCGGATATGTTCGGTCTGGATATTGCTGCGTTCACCGCGATCGAAATGGCGGAAAACGGCGACAGCGCCCACCCTAACGAAATTGCCTTCTCCTCCAGCAACAAAGCCTATAAAGAAGACTGGTCTGGAGATAAAAGCGGTATCAGCCTTTACAAGGCCGCAGCGAAATTTAAATACGGCCCGGTATGGGCGCGCGGGGGCTATATTCAGCCAACCGGCCAGACGCTGTTAGCGCCGCACTGGAGCTTTATGCCGGGCACTTATCAGGGGGCCGAAGCCGGGGCGAACTTCGACTATGGTGATGCGGGTGCGTTGAGCTTCTCTTACATGTGGACCAACGAGTACAAAGCTCCATGGCACATCGAAATGGACAAGTTCTACCAGAACGATAAAAAAACCAAAGTCGATTACCTGCACTCGCTGGGCGCGAAATACGACTTCAAAAACGATCTGGTTCTTGAAGCGGCATTTGGTCAGGCAGAAGGTTACGTCGATCAGTACTTTGCCAAAGCCAGTTACAAATTTGATATCGCCGGGAGCCCGCTGAGCACCAGCTATCAGTTCTACGGCACGCGCGATAAAGTCAGTGATGGTGGTGTCAACGACATCTATGACGGTACAGCATGGTTACAGGCTCTGACATTCGGCTACAAGGTAGGCCAGGTTGATTTACGTCTGGAAGGAACGTGGGTGAAGGCGGAAGGGCAGCAGGGTTACTTCCTGCAGCGTATGACCCCGACCTATGCATCGTCCAACGGACGTCTTGATATCTGGTGGGATAACCGTTCAGACTTCAACGCCGACGGCGAGAAAGCGGTCTTCTTCGGTGCGATGTATGACCTGAAAAACTGGAACCTGCCTGGCTGGGCGGTGGGGGCTTCTTACGCTTACGCCTGGGATGCAAAACCTGCCGATATGGCCACACCAGACGCTTACTACGATCCAAACTATCGCCTGAAAGAGTCCTCCTACAGCCTGGATGCGATCTATACCCTGCAGGATGGTCGCGCAAAAGGCACGATGTTCAAACTGCACTTCACCCAGTATGACAACCACTCCGATATCCCGAGCTATGCGGGCGGTTACGGCAACATCTTCCAGGATGAACGTGACGTGAAATTCATGGTTATCGCACCGTTCACCATCTTCTGATGAATCGTCTGGCGGGCAGTGCCCGCCGGACAGGAGACTGTACATGATGAAAAAAATCGTAATTGTCGCGCTGCTGGCGTCGGGACTGGTGGCGTGTGCTCAGACTCAGGCACCGGAAGAAGATTCCCGGCTGAAAGAGGCTTATAGCGCATGTATCAATACTGCTGAGGGTTCGCCGGAGAAAATTGAAGCCTGTCAGAGCGTGTTGAATGTGCTGAAGAAAGAGAAAGCGCATGAGCAGTTCGCGACGCAGGAGACGGTGCGCGTGATGGATTACCAGGCCTGTATCCAGGCGCGTAAAACCGGTAACGATCAGGAAGTGGCGAAGCGTTGCGATCAGATCTGGAAAGAGATTCGTAGCAATAACAGTAACTGATTCGCTGTTACCCTGCCCGGTGGCGCTGCGCTTGCCGGGTTTTTTTATGCCTGAAAACAGGCCAAAAAAAAGCCAACCTTGCGGCTGGCTCAGAGCATGAACACAAATTATTTTGCGTCGTGCGCGTGATCATCTTCACGGCAATCGCCTTCAGCACAGTGACCATACAGGTACAGGCTGTGGTTGGTCAGACGGATGCCATGACGCGCCGCGATTTCACGCTGACGCGCTTCGATGGAATCATCGCTAAATTCAATGACCTTGCCGCAATCGAGGCAGATCAGGTGATCGTGGTGCTGTTGCTGGGTCAGTTCGAAGACAGATTTCCCGCCTTCAAAATTATGACGGGTAACAATGCCCGCGTCATCAAACTGGTTCAGCACGCGATAAACGGTAGCCAGCCCAATCTCTTCACCCATGTCGATAAGACGTTTATAAAGGTCTTCCGCACTGACATGGTGATTGTCTGGACCCTGAAGCACTTCGAGGATTTTTAACCGAGGAAGCGTAACTTTCAGGCCAGCCTTCTTTAATGCGGTATTGTTGTCAGTCATGCGGAATCTGTCCTGTTGCTAAACGATTCACTTCTTAGGAAGTGACAGAAAATGCACCTGGGATAATGCGTCTCATTATAGAACTGCCATGGCTAAATGAAAACTGCAAGTCTCAGGCAAAATATGCTTATAAAAACGTGGTATCACCAACAAACTTGCGCAATGGAAAACCACGTTTTATCAGGGAGACATTGTACAGGTCTGGACGAAAAAGTTAAAAGATTGTAGCGATTAATTTAATCGGTTTGACCTGGAACATGGGCGCAACCGCCGTTGCGCCGTGATAAAACTCAGGCGTTGAGAATATCGTCCAGGTGCAGCTCTTCGCGGATCTGCTTCACCCACTTCTCAACACGCTCTGCGGTCAGTTCAGGCTGACGGTCTTCGTCGATGGCCAGACCCACGAAATGGTCGTCATCCGCCAGGCCTTTAGACGCTTCGAAGTGGTAGCCGGCAGTCGGCCAGTGGCCAACAATCACGGCGCCATTTGGCTCGATGATGTCGCGGATAGTGCCCAGTGCGTCACAGAAGTACTCGGCGTAGTCTTCCTGATCGCCACAGCCAAACAGGGCAACCAGTTTACCGTTGAAGTCCACTTCTTCCAGCGTCGGGAAGAAATCATCCCAGTCGCACTGGGCTTCGCCGTAGTACCAGGTCGGAATGCCCAGCAGCAGGATGTCATAGCCTTCGAGGTCTTCTTTGCTGCTCTTGGCGATGTCATGCACATCAGCAACGTCTTTACCGAGCTGTTTTTGAATGTTTTTTGCGATGTTTTCGGTATTGCCGGTATCACTGCCGAAGAAAATGCCGATGATTGCCATGAGTAAAATAACCTCTTGAAACTTAATAGTATGGTGGCGCAATTTGGCCACGGATAAGGGCAATAATAGCAGAACTGGCAACCCTGCGGAAACAGCTATCACGCAGGACTGCACTCTGTGCTACATGAAAAGGGTCATTAAGGGGATTTTCAGACTTATGCCTGGCTGCGCAACGTCTCAAGCTGGGCGATCAACATCTCTTCAATGAGTTCGCTGCGACTGATATTGCGCGCGTCAGCCAACTCGTTCAGCGCATCGACGGCGTCGGCGTTAAGCTTCAGTTCGACACGCTTAAGCCCACGATTTTTATCGCGTTTAAGCTGATTGCGTTTATTGATACGCAGCTGTTCATCGCGCGAAAGCGGATTCGTCTTGGGTCGTCCCGGGCGACGCTCATTCGCGAACAGATCTAGTGTCGTACGGTCCGTTTGTTCTTTGGCCATGATTCTGAGACTTCGGGGGAAACACGCCGCCCTGCTAATGCCCGGGCGATAAGCGCGCCATCATACATCACCAAAAACGGCGCGCCAACGACTGGAAGCCCGCAGTCTTCCAGTCGCTCTCTTTTTAATCAATTTGCCGTATCAGAGAGATAGCGACGAATGGCACGCAACACGGCGTCAGGTTTTTCGGCATGAACCCAGTGTCCGGCACCGGCAATGACGTGGGCACGCGCCTGCGGGAATTGCGCCAGTATGGCCTCGCGGTACGCGTCGGTAACATAAGGAGAGTTACCGCCACGAATGAAGAGGGTAGGGTGTGGCCAGGCCGGTACCGTTTCCCAGCCCACGATGTTGTTGTACTGCGCCCAGAGCACCGGCACGTTAAAACGCCATTGTCCGTCCACAAACGATTTCAACAGGAACTGCACAACGCCTTCTTCATCCAGATGGTCACGCATGACGGCCGCCGCCTGTTGGCGGGTCGCGACACCCGCTTCGGTGACCGCATTGATGGCGGCAAAAATTTCGTCATGACGGCGAACGTCGTAATCGACAGGCGCGACATCAATCACCACCAGGCCGTTAATACGCTCCGGCGCAAGCGCTGTGAGGGCCATCACCGCTTTGCCGCCCATTGAATGCCCGATGAGGGTTACCTTCTGCAGGCTGTTGGCGTCCAGCGTATCCAGCAGATCCTGCGCCATCGCGACATAGGTCATCTCGTCTGAACGCCCGGAAAGACCGTGATTGCGCATATCGACCTGCAAAATATCGTGGTCAGTAACCAGATCGCGCGCCAGCACGCCCAGGTTATCCAGACTGCCAAAAAGCCCGTGAACCAGTACGATGGGAGAATTATTGTTCGGCGATTGTGCAGTTTGCGCTCGGGTATTCAATTTCATGGCAAAGTTCTTTTTTTACGTATGTCAGGTTAGGGTATCATGTTGACCATTCTGCCGCCCGGCTGCAAGGTTCCAGTTTAATCTGACTTTTGTGGCCAACCTGGTTTGACGCTATCCGCTGTTGGGATTTGACCTTATAATCCCAATGACTTGTATTCAGATAAGATATCGCACTGGATTAAGATGAAAACAATCGAAGTTGATGACGAACTCTATCAGTATATTGCCAGCCAGACGCGGCATATCGGGGAGAGCGCGTCCGACATTTTACGGCGCATGCTTAAAATTTCCGCCGCTTCACAGCCTGCTACCCCAGTCACCAAAGATGTCGTGTCTCAGCCGGGCGTTGTCGCACAAGCAAAACCTGCCGTGACACCGGCAAAAGATAAAGTGCGCGCGATGCGCGAGCTGCTCCTGTCCGATGAATATGCGGAGCAGAAAAAGGCGGTTAACCGCTTTATGCTGGTGCTGTCTACACTTTATTCACTGGATAACAATGCGTTTGCTGAGGCGACCGAGTCGCTTCACGGTCGTACTCGCGTCTATTTCGCGGGTGATGAGCAGACGCTGCTGCAAAATGGCAACCAAACCAAACCCAAACATGTCCCTGGCACTCCGTACTGGGTGATCACCAATACCAATACGGGCCGCAAGTGCAGCATGATTGAACACATCATGCAGTCCATGCAGTTCCCGGCGGAATTGACTGAAAAGGTTTGCGGTACAATTTAACCCTTGCATCAGAAGGACCCGGTAATGGCAAATCACAGCCGTGCAGGCCAACCTGCACAACAAAGCGATTTGATTAACGTCGCTCAGCTGACCGCGCAGTATTACGTGCTGAAACCGGTCGTGGGCAACGCAGAACACGCAGTGAAGTTTGGTACATCTGGCCACCGCGGTAGCGCGGCGCGCCACAGCTTTAACGAACCGCACATTCTGGCCATTGCTCAGGCCATTGCAGAAGAGCGCGCTAAAAACGGCGTTACCGGTCCGTGCTACGTGGGGAAAGATACCCATGCACTGTCTGAACCTGCCTTTATTTCGGTGCTGGAAGTGCTGGTGGCAAACGGCGTCGATGTGATTGTTCAGGAGAACAACGGTTTTACCCCAACGCCTGCGGTCTCTAACGCTATCCTTGTGCACAACAAAAAAGGTGGCGCGCTGGCGGACGGCATCGTTATCACGCCATCCCACAACCCGCCGGAAGACGGCGGCATCAAATACAACCCGCCTAACGGTGGTCCGGCTGACACCAACGTCACCAAAGTGGTGGAAGATCGCGCCAACGCCTTGCTGGCAGATGGCCTGAAAGGCGTGAAACGTATTTCTCTGGATGCCGCCATGGCATCGGGTCACGTGAAAGAACAGGATCTGGTTCAGCCGTTCGTGGAAGGGCTGGCGGATATCGTCGATATGGCGGCAATTCAGAAAGCCGGGCTGAAGCTGGGCGTGGATCCGCTGGGCGGCTCCGGTAT
This sequence comes from Enterobacter sp. HSTU-ASh6, assembly GCF_026319105.1. Lineage (NCBI taxonomy): Bacteria > Pseudomonadati > Pseudomonadota > Gammaproteobacteria > Enterobacterales > Enterobacteriaceae > Enterobacter > Enterobacter sp. HSTU-ASh6. Next base: position 29,353 of record NZ_WSPD01000021.1, read on the forward strand.
TGAATACTGGAAACGTATCGCAGAGCATTACAAGCTGGACCTGACCATCGTGAACGATCACGTCGATCAGACCTTCCGCTTTATGCACCTCGATAAAGATGGCGCGATCCGTATGGACTGTTCCTCAGAGTGTGCCATGGCGGGCCTGCTGGCGCTGCGCGATAAATTCGACCTGGCGTTTGCTAACGACCCGGATTATGACCGCCACGGTATTGTCACCCCGGCCGGACTGATGAACCCGAACCACTATCTGGCGGTTGCGATTAACTACCTGTTCCAGCACCGTCCGCAGTGGGGCAAAGAGGTGGCTGTCGGTAAGACGCTGGTCTCTTCAGCCATGATCGACCGCGTGGTCGATGCGCTGGGGCGCAAGCTGGTGGAAGTACCGGTTGGCTTCAAATGGTTTGTTGACGGTCTGCACGACGGCAGCTTCGGCTTCGGTGGTGAAGAGAGCGCGGGGGCATCTTTCCTGCGCTTCGACGGCACGCCGTGGTCAACCGATAAAGACGGCATCATCATGTGCCTGCTGGCGGCGGAAATCACCGCGGTCACCGGTAAAAACCCGCAGGAACATTATAACGACCTGGCGGCACGCTTTGGTGCGCCGAGCTATAACCGTATTCAGGCCAGCGCGACGTCTGCCCAGAAAGCGGCGCTGTCGAAACTCTCTCCTGAGATGGTCAGCGCAAGCACCCTGGCGGGCGACCCGATCTCTGCCCGTTTGACGGCGGCACCGGGTAACGGTGCATCCATTGGCGGACTGAAAGTGATGACCGACAACGGCTGGTTCGCGGCACGTCCATCCGGTACGGAAGATGCGTATAAAATCTATTGCGAAAGTTTCCTTGGCGCTGAGCACCGTCAGCAGATTGAGAAAGAAGCGGTAGAGATTGTCAGCGAAGTGCTGAAAAACGCGTAAGTGCGGTTTGTGTGCCGGGCGGCACTGCGTTTGCCCGGCCTACAACAACGATCGTAGGCCCGGTAAGCGCTAGCGCCACCGGGCTTTTTTTCAACTGTGCTTATTCTTCAATTCAAACCGTGGTGACACCAGACCGTACAGCGTCCAACCCATAAAGGTCACCATCGCACCATACAGCATCGCCTCCTGCCCGGATGAGTAGAGCGCATAGAAGCTGTAAATCGCCCCAATCAACGCCACGATGTTCGCCACGCGCGCTTTGCGTGGTTCCACTTTCGCGACCTTCTGAATAATCACCAGCGCCGCCATCGACAGAATATATGGAATGATATTCGTCACGACCGCCAGGTTGACCAGCACGTTGAACTGGCTGTTCAGCGACGGGCTGATGGTCATCAGCGACAATCCGCTCTGGAAGATGACAATCGCTAACATGCCCTGCACCGGCGCATCGGCTTTGGTCACGCGGGAGAAGATTTTCGGGAAGTAGCCTTCATCAGCCGAAGATTTAAATACCTGAGCGATAGTAAACTGCCAGCCGAGAAGTGACCCGCAGCAGGACATCACCATCAGACCCATGATCACTTTCCCGACGCCTGGAGTGAACATCTGCGCAAAAGCCAGCCCGAACGGCGCCGTGGAGTTTGCTAGGTCCATGTTCGGCACGATGCCTGCAATCACGTTCGTCGAGACGATATAGATCACCGCCGCGCCGAGCGTGCCGCCGAGAACGGCAATCGGGACGTTCTTTTCCGGGTTCTCCACCACTTCCGCATTCGCACAGGCGGATTCCAGGCCGAGGAAGGCCCATAGCGTCATGGCGATAGAAGAGCCCACTGCGGTAAAGAACGGTACATGGTGCGGGTTCCAGGAGTTAGCGTACAGGGTCGGGCTGAACCAGAACCAGCCGATGATGCACAGGCCGACAACCGGGATGATTACGCCCCAGACGGTGATGCTGCTGAGCTGGCCGGTGATGCGCGCGCCGCCAAAGTTGGCCACGGTGCAGATCCACAGTACGCCGATGGTGGCTAAACCAATCTGTACCGGGCTAAGCGTCGCGCCAAACAGCTCTGCGCCGTAACCGACGGCGGAAATAGCAATGGCCACGTTAGCGATTAGCAGTGACACCCCGTAGGTATAGTTGGCCATAAAGTTGCCGGACTTACCAAAGGCATATTCGGCATAGCCCCCCATACCGCCTGACTTGCGGCTGAACATTCCGCACTTGGCAAACGCCCATGCCAGCGCCATTGAACCTAAGGCGGTCACCAGCCAGGAGATAATCGAAATGGTCCCCACTTCTGCAAGCTTGGTGGGCAGCATGATGATCCCCGATCCCATCATATTCACCATAGTGAGGATGGTGAGCTGCATTACGCCCATCTTATTGGACTTACTCATAATGTCTCTCCTTTCAGCAGCGCGGGCTGAGCGGCGGGTTGTTTGATGACATTGCAGCGAACCTGTTTGCGACCCTCGCACTCTTCGACGTAGACCCCTTGCAGCTCGGGCGCAAAGCCCGGTAACAGGTTGATGCCTTCTTCCAGCGCGGCAAAGTAGCGCAGCACGGAACCGCCCCAGACTTCCCCCGGGACAACGCATAGCACCCCTGGCGGATAAGGAAGGGCGCCTTCAGCGGCGATGCGGCCTTCCGCGTCGCGCAGGGATACCAGTTCGACCTCGCCGCGCAGATAGGCGTAATTCGCGTCCTGCGGGTTCATCATCACGCGTGGGAAGTGGGATTTGCGGAACATCTCTTTCTGTAGCTGTTTCACGTTGTGGCGGGCGTACAGGTCATGCATCTCCTGGCAGATCTGGCGCAGGGTGTAATCCGCGTAGCGATCCGGATGTTGTCTGCAGATGGAAGGCAGCACCTCTTTTAGCGGGGCATCACTCTCGAGCAGTTTTTCGAAGCGGACCAGCTGCGCCACCAGCTGCTGCAGTTTGCCCATATCTTCCGCTGGCGTGAGCAGGAACAGGATCGAGTTGAGATCGCATTTCTCCGGCACAATGCCATTTTCACGCAGGAAGTTGGCGAGGATAGTGGCAGGCACGCCAAAATTGTCATACTCGCCGGTGCGGGCGTTAATGCCCGGCGTGGTCAGCAAGAGCTTGCACGGGTCGATAAAATACTGGTGCTCAGCGTAGCCTTCAAAAGCGTGCCAGTGTTCACCCGGCACGAAATGGAAGAAACGCAGGTCGGTCGCAATTTCCGCCGTGTCCCAGCTTACCCAGGGACGACCATCTACCGTTTCGGGTACGAACGGACGCAGGTAGTGGCAGTTCTCCAGAATTAATTTTCGCGCTTCGATACCGTTCACCACGCAATCCATCCACATGTTGCGGCCGCTCTGGCCTTCATGCATCCGGGCGTTGATGTCCAGCGCGGCAAACAGCGGATAGAACGGGCTGGTGGAGGCGTGCATCATAAAGGCGTTATTCAGCCGCTTATGCGGGACATAGCGCTGTTGACCTTTGATGTGGCTGTCTTTCTTGTGGATTTGCGAGGTCTGTGAGAAGCCCGCCTGCTGTTTGTGCACAGACTGGGTCACCAGGATCCCCGGATCGTTTTCGTTCAGCTCCAGCAGCAGCGGAGAGCAGTCGGCCATCATCGGAATAAACTGCTCGTAACCCACCCAGGCCGAGTCAAACAGGATGTAATCGCACAGATGACCAATCTTATCCACCACCTGACGGGCGTTATAGATGGTGCCATCGTAGGTACCCAGCTGGATCACCGCTAGGCGGAATGGACGCGCATCGCGTGCACGGCCAGGCGCCACCTCTGCCACAAGCTCGCGCAGATAACGTTCATCAAAGCAGTGGGCGTCAATACCACCGATAAAACCGTACGGGTTGCGCGCGGTTTCCAGATAGACCGGCGTAGCGCCTGCCTGAAGGAGGGCACCGTGATGGTTGGATTTATGGTTGTTACGGTCGAACAAGACCAGGTCACCCGGCGTGAGCAGGGCGTTAAGCACCACTTTGTTAGATGATGAAGTGCCATTCAGTACGAAGTAAGTCTTATCGGCATTAAAGACTTTGGCCGCATGCTGCTGGGCGATGCACGGTGCGCCTTCGTGGATCAGCAGGTCGCCCATCGCCACGTCGGCGTTGCACAGATCGGCACGGAAAAGCGTCTCGCCAAAGAAGTCGACAAACTGGTTCCCGGCAGGGTGACGGCGGAAGAATTGCCCGCCCTGATGCCCCGGGCAGTCAAACGCGCTGTTGCCCTGTTTCACATAATCGACCAGGGCGCGGAAAAACGGCGGGCGCAGCTGGGTTTCATACTTCTGCGCTGCCGCTTCAAGTTGACGTCCATAAAAGTCGTTGCTGGTGTCTGAATACTCAAATACGCCATGAATGCGTGATAAATAGTCTGCCGGGATGATCTCTTCTTTGTGCGTCGCGACAAAAACAGGAATACCAAATCCGGTGGCTTCTATTTCGTCCAGTATACCGTCGGTAATATCGCTGACGGCCAGAACAATAGCGGCAACATCAATATAATCCGAGGCCCGCACATCCACCAGTTCACGCTGGGTGGTAAAACAATCCGGACAGGCACGGCTGGCTGCAATTTTTAAACTGTTCATCTTTCTCTCTTTATTTTAGGTAATAAAAGTCCCTCGATTTCTTGCAAAAAAGAAATCGATAATTTTCCGGAAAAAAAAGCAAAAGGAGGCCGCTGATTAAAAATCAGTGAATTGCTTTTTTATGATGGCAATTCAGTCCGCCCGGTGCGGATGAGTCTGAATCACGTTAAATGAGCGCACGAGGTTACAGGCAACAGCCTGTAAAATAGGGAGTTTCAGGATAACCTGTAAGCGAGTGCGCCAGAAGTCGAAGGACTACCGGGCATTAAAGAGATGAAAGTCAAAGCAGTTTCGGTGGGCAAACATCATGATATGTGTTGTCCGCCTTATATGGGGCATTAAACGATTGTTGTTTTCCATGTTTCATTTTCCTTTCAGTAATTGAAAGCATGGTCATTTTATCCAGGAAAAGGCTATTAACTGTGAAATAGATCACCGTTAACCGATCAAATCAGAAATAAATATTCGTTTTTGATGAATATCGCAGATCAAAATGCTGATTTGTTGATGGTCTGTTAATGGATTGTATTGTTAATGTCTTAAATGAGCGAAAATAACCCGATAAAATAACGGTGAGTTATTTTTGGACTATTTTTCTGGTTGGTTTTGTTTTTATTTAAAATAAAATGAATAGTTATTCATAGCATAAACCGATAACCGATACCGGTTTCAGTTAATAAATAGCGAGGGCGAGCGGGATCGATTTCGAGTTTCTGACGAAGGTGCCCCATATATATGCGCAAATAGTGACTATGTTCTACGGCATTGGGGCCCCATACCTGACTTAATAGCTGGCGTTGGGTGAGCACCTTGCCGTGGTTGTTGAGCAGCACGGCGAGCAGGCGAAACTCGATTGGCGTGAGATGGATCTCCTCTTCACCGCGCACAATGCGTCGTGCGGCAAGGTCAACCCGGATATCACCAAACGTGTAAGTGGGGTCGGCAGGCGTAGAGGCACTGTGACGACGCAGCGCCACGCGAAGGCGTGCCTGCAGTTCGCCGATACCAAAGGGTTTAATCAGGTAGTCATCCGCCCCGGCATCCAGCGCGGCAATTTTATCCGTCTCTTCTGTGCGGGCGGAGAGCACCAGAATCGGCATCTGGCTCCACTGGCGGACTTCCCGAATGAAATCGATGCCGTCGCCGTCCGGTAGACCAAGATCGAGGATCACCAGGTCCGGTTTGCGGGTGGCGGCTTCAATTAAACCCCGCTGAAGCGTACCCGCATCATGCACGCGCAGGCCATCTCCTTCCAGCGCAGCGCGCAGAAACCGGCTAATGGCGATCTCATCTTCAACAATCAGAACGTTGATCACAAATCCTCTGGTAATTCATTAAGTTCTGGCGGGGTTTCCAGAGGAAGTGTAACACAAAAACGCGCACCGCCTTCCGGACGATTCTCTGCGGAAATGGACCCGCCGTGAACGTCAATGATCGCCTGGCAAATGGCCAGCCCCAGCCCAACGCCTGGAATGGCCGACTCCTTATTGCCGCGCGCGAATTTTTCAAAGATTGCCAGCTCCTGCCCGGCAGGAATGCCCGGACCAGTATCCCAGACGTCAAGATGCAGCGTTCCTTCTTCCACCGTCGCATCCACGCCAATCCGTGCACTGGCACCGGCATATTTGCCGGCATTTTCCAGCAGGTTGATCAGCACGCGTTCAAACAGCGGGCCATCAACGTGAATCAGGGTGAGTGGCTCGGGCATGTTGAGCGCGATATGCCGCCCACCGAGGCCAGGCTCGAGCATTTTCAGGGCGCTGCCTACCACCTCTTCAAGCGTGAGCCACTCTTTTTTGAGGTTAAAACCGCCTGACTGGATACGCGCCATATCAAGCAGGTTATTCACCAGGCGCGTGGTATTCAGCACGTGCTGGCGGATCTCGCTGGCCTGAAGGGCGTGTTTAGAGCCTTCCGCCGCCAGGTCCAGCGTCAGGATTTCTGACTGACCAAACAGGACGGTGAGCGGGGTTCGAAGGTCATGAGACAGCGCCGCCAGCAGCGAGTTACGAATACTTTCACGTTCGCTTGCCAGCCGGGCCTGCTCTTCGCTGGCGGTGAGCGCCAGCCGTTCCAGCGCGCTGGCCACCAGCAGGGTGAAGGTTTCCAGCAGCCGCTGCTGTTCAGGGATCATCAGCTGGCGCAGGTTGGAGGGCTCAACGATGACCAGCCCCTGATTTTTATCGGCACTGCGCAGGGGCAGAATTTGATAGGGCACGCCGGGCAGGGTGTCGGTCCCTGCGCCAGCCGGTAACCCTTTGTCAAAGCTCCAGCGCGCGATAGCCTCGTCCCAGGGCGTCATGCCCGAGGCCGACGTCAGCGGGCGCAGCTTGCCATGTTCGTCCGGGAGTAAAATCAGGTTGCTGGCATGAAACGTCGAGCGGATAAACTGCTCGCTGGTCTGCACAATATCCAGCGGGGTACGGCCCACCGCCAGCGATTTCGACATCTCATAGAGATGGCGGGTGCGCTGTTCGCGGTAGCGGGCGATACGCGCCTGATAGCGTACGCCCGCCGTCAGATTCCCGATCACCAGCCCGACGGTGAGCATTACCGCAAAGGTGAGTATGTACTGCACATCCGACACGGCGAGCGTTCCGCGGGGGGCAATAAAGAACAGATCGAAGCTGATGACGTTGATAACCGTCGCCAGTACCGACGGCCAGCGTCCGTAAAAGAGCGCCACCACCACCACGCCAAGAAGGTAGATCATCACCAGGTTGGCGGCATCAAAGGCTATCAGCCACTGGCTGGCAATGACGGTGATCAGGGCACAGAGCACCACGGCCACAAGACAGCCGCGGAGCTGAATGCGCCACTTATCGCTGAAGGTGCGGCTGTCCGGTGCGCGGTTGGGTAACGGCGTGGGTTTGTCATCCAGCGCCACGATCACCAGATCCAGATCCGGCGCGCGGTGGGCCAGTTTGTCGGCAAAGGATTCGCGGCTAAACCAGCGGCGATGCTGGCGACGGCCAATCACGATTTTCCCCAGGTTATGCTCACGCGCGTAGCGCAGAATGGCTTTATCTTCCTGAGGATCGGAAAGGGTGGCGGTTTCCGCGCCCAGCTCCTGCGCCAGGCGCAGCGAACTCAGAATAGCGCGACGCTGGTTTTCAGGCAGCGCGTGCAACTGCGGCGTTTCGACATACACCGCGTGCCAGACGCTGCCAAATTTGGCCGCCAGGCGAGCGGCGGTGCGGACAAGTTTTTCATTGCCGCTGCCGTGTCCCACGCACAGCAGGATGGCGTCCCGTGTATGCCAGACGCGTTCCTGTCCCTGCAGGTCACGCCAGGCGCGCATTTGATCGTCCACCCGGTCGGCGGTGCGGCGCAGGGCCAGCTCGCGCAGGGCAATCAGGTTGCCTTTACGGAAGAAATGTTCGATGGCGCGTTCGGCCTGACCGGCGATATAGACTTTGCCTTCATGCAGGCGCTGGCGCAAATCATCGGGGGGCAGGTCGACCAGCACCACTTCGTCCGCGGAATCAAAGAAGGGATCGGGCACCGTCTCACGGACCTGAATGCCGGTCACGCCGCTCACCACGTCGTTCAGGCTTTCGAGATGCTGAACGTTAACCGTCGTGAATACATCGATGCCGGCTTCCAGTAACTCTTCCACGTCCTGCCAGCGTTTTGGATGGCGTGAGCCTGGCGCATTGCTGTGCGCCAGTTCGTCCATCAGGATAAGGGCGGGACGGCGGGCGAGGGCGGCATCGAGATCGAATTCGGTGACTAACCGACCACGATGACTGATGCGTCGGGGCGGCTGAGTGGCCAGCCCCTTCAGCAGCGATGCGGTCTCTTTGCGGCCGTGGGTTTCAACCACGCCGATCAGAATATCGAGCCCCTGTGCCCGAAGCCGCTGGGCTTCTGTCAGCATGGCGAAGGTTTTCCCGACGCCTGCGCAGGCGCCAAAGAAAATTTTCAGTTTGCCGCGATGGGCTTCAGCTGTTTGTTCGAGCAGCCTGTCCGGATCCGGGCGCATGGGCTCGTCGGTCATTTAGTTTTTCCTTAGCGCGTCCAGCGCCAGATTCAGCTCAACAATATTTACCACGGGCATGCCGATAAAGCTGACCAGCGGCTTTTGCGTGTGCTCGGCAACAAGCTGGCTAACCTGCTCAACGGTCAACTGACGGGCAGCGGCGACGCGCGGGATCTGCCATGCCACCGCTGCCGGCGTCAGGCTATAGTCCAGCCCGCTGGCCGAGGCGGTTACCAGCTCCACGGGAACATGCTGACTGGCCTGTGGATTAGCGGCGCGAAGAGCGGCCACGCGCTCAGTGACGGCTTTGTCCAGCTCAGGGTTGCTGCCCGCCAGGTTACTGCCGCCGGATGCCATCGGATTATACGGGCTTTCGGCAGTGGCGGAAGGGCGTCCCTGGAAGTAGCGGGCATCCGTAAAGTTCTGACCAATCAGGCGCGAACCGCGGTTTTCGCCATTTTGCATAATCAGCGAGCCGTTGGCCCGATCCTTAAACCACCACTGGCCCAGCGCGGTGGTCACCAACGGGTACAACCCGCCGGTAATAAGAGACAGCAGAATAAACAGAAGTATAGCGGGGCGTAACATCGTCATTTGATTCACCTTTTAAACCAGGCCGAACAGCGTCAACAGCAGGTCAATAACCTTGATACCGATGAAGGGCACCACCAGCCCGCCCAGGCCGTAAATCCACAGGTTACGGCGCAGCATGGCGGCGGCGGTGAGCGGCTTATAGCTCACGCCTTTCAGCGCCAGCGGGATCAGGAAGACAATAATCAGGGCGTTAAAAATCACTGCGCTCAGAATGGCCGAGGCCGGGGAGTGCAGATGCATCACATTCAGCGCGTTTAACTGCGGATAAGTCGCAGCAAACGCGGCCGGAATGATGGCGAAATACTTCGCCACGTCGTTGGCGATGCTAAACGTGGTCAGCGAACCGCGGGTCATCAGCATTTGCTTGCCGATGTGCACCACTTCAATCAGCTTGGTAGGGTTGGAGTCCAGGTCGACCATGTTGCCCGCCTCTTTTGCGGCCTGGGTACCGGAGTTCATCGCTACCGCCACGTCAGCCTGTGCGAGGGCAGGGGCATCGTTGGTCCCGTCACCGGTCATCGCCACCAGACGGCCTTCCGCCTGATATTGACGAATCAATGCCAGTTTGGCTTCCGGGGTGGCTTCGGAAAGAAAATCATCCACGCCCGCTTCGGCGGCAATCGCCGCGGCAGTCAGCCGGTTATCCCCGGTGATCATCACCGTTTTGATCCCCATCTTGCGCAGCTGGGCAAAGCGCTCTTTGATGCCGCCTTTGACGATGTCCTTCAGGGCAATGACCCCGAGCACGCGCGCCCCTTCGGCCACCACCAGCGGCGTCGCTCCCTGACGGGCCACGCTCTCGACCAGGCTGTCCACTTCCGGTGGGAAATGACCGTTGTTGGCCTCAATGTGGCGACGGATGGCGTCAACGGAACCTTTACGGATCATGCGGTCCTGGATGTTGATGCCGCTCATGCGGGTTTGCGCCGTGAAGGGCACGAAAGTGGCATGCAGGCTCTGCACGTCGCGCTGGCGCAGGTTGAAGCGCTGTTTGGCGAGGATCACAATGCTGCGGCCTTCCGGGGTTTCATCGGCAAGGGAAGAGAGCTGGGCGGCATCCGCCAGCGTTTTTTCATCCACGCCCGGGGCGGGAAAGAAGTCTGACGCCTGGCGGTTACCCAGGGTGATGGTCCCGGTTTTATCCAGCAGCAAGACATCCACGTCACCGGCGGCTTCCACCGCCCGCCCGCTGGTGGCGATGACGTTGGCACCGAGCATGCGGCTCATACCGGCCACGCCGATGGCCGACAGCAGACCACCAATGGTGGTGGGGATCAGACAGACCAGCAGTGCCACCAGAACAGTGACGGTGACCGCGGTGCCGCCATAGGCGGAGAACGGCCAGAGCGTTGCCGTTGCCAGCAGGAAGACGATGGTCAAGGCCACCAGCAGGATGGTCAGCGCAATTTCGTTCGGGGTTTTCCGACGCTGCGCGCCTTCCACCATGGCGATCATCCTGTCGAGGAAGGTCTCTCCCGGGTTAACGCTGCACTGGATCACCAGCCAGTCGGAGAGAATGCGTGTCCCGCCCGTCACGGAGGCGAAATCGCCGCCGGATTCACGGATCACCGGCGCAGATTCCCCGGTGATGGCGCTTTCGTCCACCGATGCGCCCCCCTCAATAACTTCCCCGTCGCAGGGGATGATGTCGCCCGCTTCCACCAGCACCACATCGCCTTTACGCAGTTCATCCGCCGGGACGTGGTCCATCTGCGCGCCGTATTTTGGTTCACGTAGCTTGCGCGCGAAGGCGGTTTTTTTCACTCCTTTCAGGCTGTTGGCCTGGGCTTTACTCCGACCTTCCGCCAGCGCCTCTGCGAAGTTGGCGAACAGCACGGTAAACCACAGCCACAGGCTGATGGCTCCGGTAAACATCGCGTTTCCCGGCATGTGGCCCGTTCCCATGGCGATCGCCAGGGCGGTGGTCAGGACGCTTCCCGCCCAGACAATAAACATCACCGGGTTGTGCCACTGCACGCGCGGGCTGAGTTTTTTCACCGCATCCATGAGCGCCTGGCGAACTAATGACGGTTCGAACAGGGCCAGTTGTTTACGACTCATGACAATTTCTCCGCAAAATCAGCGTAAAGAGAGGTATTCCGCGACCGGGCCTAACGCGAGGGCGGGGATAAAGGTCAGGGCGCCGACCAGCAACACGGTGCCCGTCAGCAGGCCGATAAACAGCGCGCCGTGGGTCGGCAATGTGCCGGTAGTGGTCGGTTGAATTTTTTTATTCACCAACGATCCGGCAATCGCCATAACCGGCACAATGATCCCGAAGCGACCCACAAACATGCAGAACGCCAGCAGACAGTTCCAGAACGGTGAGTTGGCGCTTAAGCCTGCAAAGGCACTGCCGTTGTTGTTGGCGGCAGAGGAGACGGCATAGAGCACTTCGCTAAAGCCGTGGATCCCGGGGTTAAAAATGCCGCTGCGTCCGGCCTCGGTCATCAGGGCCAGTGCGGTGCCGAGCAGTACAAGCGCCGGGGTGACCAGAATCGCCAGTGCGGTTAATTTCATTTCGCGAACGTCGATTTTTTTCCCCAGGTATTCCGGTGTGCGGCCAATCATCAGACCGGCAATAAACACCGCCAGCAGTACGAACAGCAGCATGCCGTAAAGACCGGAGCCCACGCCGCCAAACACCACTTCGCCAATCTGCATCAGCCACATCGGGATCATGCCACCCAGTGCGGTAAACGAGTCATGCATGGCGTTAACCGCCCCACAAGAGGCTGCCGTGGTAACCACCGCATACAGACTGCTGGCGAGAATGCCAAAGCGGCTCTCTTTCCCTTCCATGTTGATCGCGCTATCGGCACCCAGTGAAAGGAAGTGCGGATTACCCTGCCATTCGGCCCACATCACCAGCGCTACGCAGACTACAAAGATAAGCGACATGGTCCAGAGCAGGGTGCGCCCCTGACGGCGATCGTTGACCACATCGCCAAAGGCGAAGCAGAGCGCGGCGGGGATCAGGAAGATCGCCAGCATCTGCACAAAATTGGTTAGTGCGGTGGGGTTCTCAAACGGATGCGACGAGTTGGCGTTAAAGAATCCCCCTCCGTTCGTCCCCAGCATCTTGATGGCCTCCTGTGACGCCACCGGGCCCATCGGCAGGAGCTGTTTTGCGCCTTCAAGGGTGGTATATGACGTGTAAGGCAGCAGGTTTTGCAGGGAGCCTTGCTGAATAAAGAACAGCGCGATCAGCAGCGCAATCGGCAGCAGGATCCACAGGGTAATGCGTGTCAAATCGACCCAGGCATTTCCAAGGGTACTGATTTTTTGACGCGCAAACGCACGCGTCAGGGCGAAGATCACCGCGATACCGCTGGCAGCAGAGAGGAAATTCTGCACGGTTAACCCGGCCATCTGGCTGAAGTAGCTGAGCGTGGTTTCACCGGCATAGGACTGCCAGTTGGTGTTGGTGACAAAGCTGACCGCCGTGTTCAGCGCAAGATGCCAGGACAAACCCGGTAAGTGTTGCGGATTCAGCGGCAGGTTGCCCTGCAGCATCAGCATGGCAAAAAGCGCAATGAGCCCCGCGATATTGAGCAGCAGAATGGCGAACAGGTATTCACGCCAGTTCATCTCCCGATCGTCGATTCCCAGTACACGCCAGATCCCTTTTTCAACGCTTCCCGTGCCGGGCAAGGGGACGTTGTTAATCAGCCGTGCCAGTACCGATCCCAGCGGCCTTGCCAGAACCAACAATACCGCTAAGAAGCTGGCAATAAGCAAAAACGCCTGAGCAGCCATCAGAATGCCTCCGCGTTAATCAGGGCATAAACCAGATAACCCAATAACAGGAACACCAGCACGATGCCGGTAATAAGACCTGCACTCACAATCCACCTCCGGGTGACTTTTGTTGTTGCTCTAACGGTAGGATTTGCGGCGCAAAGATTTCGCAAAAATGAGAAGGGCGGGTGTAAAAAAAGTATAAAAATGGCAAAAGCCACAATTTAACTATTGATAAGTAAATCGTTAACTTTTTTGTAACTTAATTACGGCGTGAAGGTAAATTTTCACTAAACAGACGAAAATAAGTGGTCGGATGAGTAGTAAAATTACAAACAAAGCGATATTATTTTAGCCAGGTCACAGATTTTGAATTTTCCGGATGACGTTTCCGGCCAACTATAGGGGAGAAAATATGGATCTTTATAAAGAGTATCCGGCTCATATCGTGTTCATGCGTCGCACTTTCGCCGTAGTGGCTGGTGTACTGGCCCTGCCGGTGATGCTGTTCTGGAAAGATCGTGCACGTTTTTACAGCTATCTGCACCGCGTCTGGGCGAAAACCAGCGAGAAGCCGGTGTGGATGGACCAGGCCGAGAAAGCGACCTGCGATTTCTACTGATACTAAGACGACACACAGCAATAAAAAAACCGCCAACAGCAATGTGGCGGTTTTTTTGTCCCTCGGGATTCGCGGTCCGTTGGGTGATTTTTCAGGCTCTCACACAGAGGTTTTCAAGCATACTTCTGCAAGCTGAAGATTCAAACGCTTGGATCCTAAATATATTCTTAAAAACAATTGCAATGGATTACGCTTCGTGCGTGCGGAGATTACTATGCAGCGTCCCTTTCCGCCATCTCGCAAATGGGCACCGGTCACGGGAGAGGTATTTCCACAACCGTGAGTCAGGCTCCACACAGAGCTTGTGTCCACCGATTTATCACCGGTGGTGAACGGTGGAGCGGTAAGCTGCAGGGACCGCATAGTGAAACGCTATATATGCATTGCGTTCATTGTCGCCAGCGTACTTGTGGTAAAGCATGATGAACCGATTACGTTCATTGCTTTCACCTCGATAGCGCAGGACAAGTAGCGTTAAGGCCGCCTCGGGCGGCCTTTTTTATTTCATCCCGTCTACACTTCATGGCAAAGTACAGTAAAAGCTCGCCGCTTTTTCCTTTGGTGGCGTGCCCTTACGGACATAATGGATATTTGCCTGGAGTTTTATGCCCACCCATCTGGTTTGGTTTCGCGCGGACCTGCGCGTACATGACAACATCGCTCTCGCGGCAGCCTGCCGCTCTCAGGATGCCAGGGTGCTGGCGCTGTTTATTGCTACGCCTGGCCAGTGGCAGCAGCATGATATGGCGCCGCGACAGGCGGCTTTTCTCAGTGCACATCTGAACGACTTGCAACGCTCGCTTGCCGAAAAAGGCATTCCATTGATTTATAGAGAGGTCAGTGACTTCGCTGCGCAGCTTCTGACGATACAGGAAGTTTGCCAGCAGAATGATGTCACGCATCTTTTTTATAACTACCAGTACGAACTGAACGAGCGTCAGCGGGATCGCCAGCTGGAGACGTTACTGAGCGAGGTTCAGTGTCAGGGATTTGATGACAGCGTGATGCTGGCGCCGGGCAGCGTCATGACCGGCAGCCATGAAATGTACAAGGTGTTTACGCCCTTTAAAAATGCCTTTGTGAAACGCCTTAAAGAGGTGCTGCCGGAGTGCGTACCCGCGCCCTCCACCAGAGGGGATGCCATAACCGATCTGCCTGAATTAACGTTTAACTATCCCCAACAGGCATTCGATGCGCTTCTGTTTCCCGCAAACGAGAAGGCCGCTATCGCGAAGCTGCGCCAGTTTTGCAAACAGGGCGCAGGAGACTATGACGCGCGCAGGGATTTCCCGGCGATTGAAGGAACCAGCCGTTTATCCGCGAGCCTGGCGTTGGGCGTCCTTTCTCCTCGCCAGTGTTTACATCGTCTTCTGGCGGAGCAGCCTCAGGCGCTGGATGGTGGCTCAGGCTCGGTGTGGCTGAACGAACTTATCTGGCGCGAGTTTTATCGCCATCTGATGACGTATCACCCTGATTTATGTAAGCATCGTCCATTCATTCCCTGGACCGATAACGTAAAATGGCAGCACGATGTAGCGCTTTTAGAGGCCTGGCAGAAAGGTGAAACAGGCTATCCGATTGTGGACGCCGCGATGCGCCAGCTGAATGAAACCGGGTGGATGCACAACCGCCTGCGGATGATTACCGCCAGCTTCCTGGTAAAAGATCTGCTTATCGACTGGCGTGTCGGGGAGCGCTATTTTATTTCCCGGCTGATCGATGGCGATCTGGCGGCGAATAACGGCGGCTGGCAGTGGGCGGCCTCTACCGGTACCGATGCGGCCCCTTATTTCCGCATTTTTAATCCCACGACCCAGGGGCAAAAATTTGATGCCAACGGCGACTTTATTCGCCACTGGTTACCCGCGCTCAGGAATGTTCCTGCTAAAGCGATCCACGACCCGTGGACATGGGCGGATAAACAGGGCGTGAAGCTCGATTATCCGCGTCCGATTGTCGACCATAAACAGGCGCGCGTCGCCACGCTGGCGGCCTATGAAGCCGCCCGCAAAGCTTGAGAGAGTGATGATGAAAAACAGCGAACTGGAAAGCCTGATTAACGAAAAACTGAATACCGTCTCCTTTAGCGACTACGGTCCGAATGGCCTGCAGGTGGAAGGACGCGAAACGGTGCAGAAAATTATCACCGGCGTGACGGCAAGCCAGGCGCTGCTGGACGAGGCGGTTCGTCAGGAAGCCGACGCGGTGATTGTTCATCACGGCTACTTCTGGAAAAACGAATCGCCGATTATCCGCGGTATGAAGCGCAACCGTCTGAAAACGCTGCTGGCGAATGACATCAACCTGTACGGTTACCATCTGCCGCTGGATGCGCATCCGGAGCTGGGGAATAACGTCCAGCTGGCGCGATTATTAGGCATAACCGTGATGGGCGAAATTGAGCCGCTGGTGCCGTGGGGCGAGTTAGCGATGCCGGTGCCGGGGCTGGAACTGGCCTCATGGATCGAAGCGCGTCTCGGGCGTCGTCCCCTGTGGTGCGGCGATACCGGGCCCGATCTCGTGAAGCGTGTCGCCTGGTGTACCGGGGGCGGGCAAGGCTTTATCGATAGCGCCGCGCGCTTCGGTGTCGATGCGTTTATTACCGGTGAAGTTTCTGAGCAGACGGTTCACTCCGCCCGGGAGCAGGGGCTCCATTTCTACGCGGCAGGCCACCATGCGACGGAGCGTGGCGGCATTCGCGCCCTCAGTGAGTGGCTGACGGAAAATACCGATCTGGATGTGACCTTTATTGATATCCCTAATCCGGCCTGATGAGAGGTAGTTAAGTGCAGCGAGCGCGTTGTTATCTTCTGGGTGAAACCGCAGTGGTACTGGAGCTGGAGCCGCCTGTTACGCTGGCGACGCAAAAGCGAATCTGGCGGTTGACCCAGCGTCTGGCCGACATGCCAGAGGTGATTGAGGCCATTCCAGGTATGAATAACATTACCGTCGTGCTGCGTAGCCCGCACACGCTGGCGCTGGATGCTATCGAACGTTTACAGCGCTGGTGGGAAGAGAGTGAAGCGCTGGAGCCTGACTCCAGAACGATTGAGATCCCGGTGGTGTACGGTGGCGCGGGGGGACCCGATCTCCCGGTTGTCGCGGAACACTGCGGGTTAACGGAAAAGCAGGTCGTCGAGCTGCACGCTTCGGTTGATTACGTTGTCTGGTTCCTGGGATTTCAGCCGGGCTTCCCTTACCTTGGCGGGCTCTCCCCGCGGCTGCATACGCCGCGTCGCGCGGAGCCTCGCCTGAGTGTACCGGCTGGCACCGTCGCAATAGGCGGCGAGCAGACCGGTATTTATCCCCTGGCTTCGCCTGGCGGCTGGCAGCTTATCGGACATACGTCCATGCCGTTATTTGAACCCGGACAGGCATCGCCGGTCCTGTTGCGTGCCGGCGATACCCTCCGCTTTATTCCGCAGAAGGAGGGGGTATGTTAACGCTTATTCGAGCTGGGCTTTACACTTCCGTTCAGGATGCGGGCCGCTTTGGCATGCGCCAGTCTGGCGTGAGCTATTGCGGCGCGCTGGACAGGCCCGCGCTGGAGATTGCTAATGTGCTGGTGGGCAACCCCGGCAATACGGCTGCGCTCGAAATTACGCTCGGGCAGTGTGTCATTGAGTTTGGTCAGGAGACCTGGTTTGCCTTAACCGGCGCCGGGTGCGATGCCACGCTGGATGGCAAAGCGGTCTGGACCGGCTGGCGGCTACGTGCGAAAGCCGGACAGCGTTTAACGCTTAAGCGTCCTCTGCACGGGGTGCGCAGCTATCTTGCGGTCGCGGGCGGGATTGACGTGCCGGCGGTGCTGGGGTCAGCCAGTACCGATCAGAAAGCCGGCATTGGCGGTCACGAAGGACGGTTGCTACGCGATGGCGACCGTCTGGCGATTCACCCCTCTGCGCGCCACTTCTCGACGGCTCAGGGGGTGAAGCAACTGCTCTGGGGCAACCAGATCCGCGCCTTACCGGGGCCGGAATACCATGAGTTCGACGAGGTCTCTAAAGAGTCCTTCTGGCGCTCGCCGTGGAAGCTCAGCCCACAAAGTAACCGCATGGGGTACCGTTTGCAGGGGCAGCCACTGACCCGTACGACAGAGCGTGAATTGCTTTCCCACGGCTTATTGCCCGGCGTCATCCAGGTGCCGGGGAACGGTCAACCGATAGTGTTGATGAATGACGCGCAAACAACGGGCGGTTACCCGCGTATTGCCTGCATTATTGAAGCCGATCGCTATCATCTTGCGCAAATCCCCCTGGGGCAGCCGATTCACTTCGTGCAATGTTCGCTGGAGGAGGCGCTCAAGGCGCGTCAGGATCAGCAGCGTTATCTGGAACAACTGGCGTGGAGGCTCGATGGTAAAGATTGATTTAAACGCCGATCTGGGCGAGGGCGGTAGTGCTGACGCTGAACTGATGACGCTGGTTTCGTCGGTCAACATTGCCTGCGGTTTTCACGCGGGCGATGCCCAAACGATGCTTGAGAGCGTGCGAAACGCCATCAAAAACGGCGTGGCGGTGGGGGCTCACCCGAGCTTTCCGGATCGGGAGAATTTTGGCCGTACCGCGATGGATCTCCCACCGGAGACGGTTTACGCCCAGACGCTCTATCAGACAGGCGCACTGGAGGCGATTGTTCGCGCCGAGAAGGGGGTGCTGCGTCACGTGAAGCCGCACGGCATGCTCTACAATCAGGCGGCAAAAGATCCCGTTCTGGCTGACGCCATCGCCCGCGCGGTACGGGACTGCAACCCGCAGCTGATACTGGTTGGCCTGGCGGGAAGCGAGCTTATTCGTGCGGGGCAGCGTCTGGGGTTAACCACGCGTCAGGAAGTCTTTGCCGACAGAGGGTATTTGCCTGATGGTAGCCTGGTCCCCCGGTCCAAGCCCGGCGCATTAATCACCGATGCGTCTCAGGCGCTGGCGCAGACCCTTCAGATGGTGCGTGAGGGGACCGTCAACGCGACGGATGGCTCAACGGCCAGCGTACAGGCGGAAACGGTTTGTTTACACGGCGATGGCGAGCATGCGCTGCAGTTTGCGCGCCGCTTACGGGCGGCTTTTGCAGAGCAAGGTATTCTCGTTAGCGCCCGATCATCATAAGGACAGAAAAATGCCAGAAGGCCCGGAGATCCGTCGCGCGGCGGATAGCCTCGAGGCGGCGATAAAAGGTAAACCGCTGACGGATGTCTGGTTTGCTTTCCCTCAACTGAAACCGTTTGAAGCCCCGCTGGTGGGGCAAACGGTGACGCATATTGAAACGCGCGGAAAAGCGTTGCTTACGCACTTTTCCCATAACCTGACGTTATATAGCCACAACCAGCTTTACGGCGTGTGGCGCGTGGTTAACGCGGATGAACAGCCGCAAACCACCCGCGTGCTGCGCGTCAGGCTGCAAACGGCAGAGAAAGCGATCCTGCTGTACAGCGCATCTGATATCGAAATGTTAACGCCTGAGCAACTGCTTACGCATCCGTTTTTACAGCGGGTCGGGCCCGATGTGCTGGATATGCGCCTGACGGCGAGCGATGTCAAAGCCCGCTTGTTGTCTCCCAAATTCCGCAACCGGCAATTTTCCGGGTTATTCCTCGATCAGGCGTTTCTGGCCGGACTTGGCAACTACCTGCGGGTGGAAATCCTCTGGGAAGTCGGGCTGGCACCGCAGCACAAAGCTTCTCAGCTGAGCGATGAACAGCTGGAGGCGCTGTCCCACGCGCTGCTGGACATTCCGCGGCTGTCGTACAACACGCGCGGGGTGGTGGACGAGAATAAGCATCACGGCGCGCTTTTCCGGTTCAAGGTATTTCATCGGGCGGGGAAAAAGTGCGAGCGGTGCGGCGGGATTATAGAGAGGACAATGCTCTCCTCAAGACCGTTTTACTGGTGTCCGCATTGTCAAAAATAAAAAAGCCGGGTGGCGGCTACGCCTTACCCGGCCTACGTTTCGCATTTGTAGGCCCGGTAAGCGGTAGCGCCACCGGGCTTGACTTTTAGCGCTTCAGATCAGACTTAAAATCACGCTGCTCGTAGCCGGTGTACAGCTGACGAGGACGGGCGATTTTCATGCCTTCGCTGTGCATTTCGTTCCAGTGCGCAATCCAGCCAACGGTACGGGCCATGGCGAAGATCACGGTGAACATGGAGGACGGAATACCCATCGCTTTCAGAATAATGCCAGAGTAGAAATCGACGTTCGGATAGAGTTTCTTCTCGATGAAGTACGGGTCGTTCAGCGCGATGTGTTCCAGCTCCATCGCCACTTCCAGCAGATCATCTTTCGTGCCCAGTTCTTTCAGCACTTCGTGGCAGGTCTCGCGCATCACGGTTGCGCGTGGGTCGTAGTTTTTGTAAACACGGTGACCGAAGCCCATCAGGCGGAAGGAGTCATTCTTATCTTTCGCGCGACGCACGAATTCAGGAATGTGCTCAACGGTGCTGATCTCTTCCAGCATCTTCAGTGCCGCTTCGTTCGCGCCGCCGTGCGCCGGTCCCCACAGGGAGGCGATGCCCGCAGCGATACAGGCGAACGGGTTAGCGCCTGAAGAGCCTGCGGTACGAACGGTAGAGGTCGATGCGTTCTGTTCGTGGTCAGCGTGCAGGATCAGAATACGGTCCATCGCGCGTTCCAGTACCGGGTTCACTTCGTACTCTTCGCACGGCGTGGAGAACATCATGCGCAGGAAGTTACCCGCGTAGGAGAGGTCATTGCGTGGGTACACAAACGGCTGGCCGATGGAGTACTTGTAACACATCGCCGCCATGGTAGGCATTTTGGACAGCAGACGGTAAGCGGCGATTTCACGGTGACGCGGGTTATTCACGTCCAGAGAGTCGTGGTAAAACGCCGCCAGCGCACCGGTAATCCCGCACATCACCGCCATCGGGTGAGAGTCACGACGGAACGCATGGAACAGACGGGTGATCTGCTCATGGATCATGGTGTGACGGGTCACGGTGGTTTTAAATTCATCGAACTGAGCCTGTGTCGGTTTTTCGCCGTTCAGCAGGATATAGCACACTTCCAGATAGTTGGATTCGGTGGCTAACTGATCGATAGGGAAGCCGCGATGGAGCAGGATACCTTCGTCACCGTCAATGAAGGTGATTTTGGATTCGCAAGATGCGGTAGAAGTAAATCCAGGGTCAAAGGTAAACATCCCTTTGGAACCCAGCGTACGGATATCAATAACATCCTGACCGAGCGTGCCTTTTAGCACATCCAGTTCAATAGCATCATCACCATTTAGGGTGAGTTTTGCCTTAGTATCAGCCATTTACGGTCTCCTTAGCGCCTTATGCTTAAGACTGCGCTTTACCGGATTTGCCTTCAGCTGTTAATCATCGTTACCAGATTGTTATTTGGCTTACCGCTCAGCTCACGAGGACAAACCAGGGTACAGAGCTATGGCGCCTTGCAGGTAAACGAATGAAATATCAGTGAAACCACAGCAAATCAGCGTTTTTGCAGTCCGAATTATTCAAACCTGTATATCACTAATAACTGTCCTGATAACTTCGGTCAATACCATCACACTGTTACATAACTATTTGTCAGGTGAAAGAGAGACCTCATAACTTTTGCGCATTATATGCCTTTTCTGATGACGTTTGTAACAATATTGTTTAACATTTGTCAAATCAGATGATTAAAAATTAAAAAGATGTTGTTATCGTGACCCTGATCACTGTTCCAGAGAAAACCCAACAAACTGTATGTAGGTTAATTGTAATGATTTTGTGAACAGCCTATACTGCCGCCAGGTCTCCGGAACACCCTGCAATCCCGAGCCACCCAGCGTTGTAACGTGTCGTTTTAGCATCTGGAAGCAATGTTTTGCATGACGCGCAGTTATAGAAAAGGAACGCTGCTTGACCCGCATCGCAGTCCGGAGGAAGGAAACAATAAGAACAGCATGTGGGCGTTATTCATGATAAGAAATGTGAAAAAACAAAGACCTGTCAATCTGGATCTGAAAACGATCCGGTTCCCTGTAACAGCAATAGCGTCCATTCTGCACCGTGTTTCAGGTGTGATTACGTTTGTGGCGGTCGGCATTCTGCTGTGGTTACTGGGTACCAGCCTCTCTTCCCCTGAAGGATTCCTCCAGGCCTCGGCCATCATGAACAGCTTCTTCGTGAAATTCATCATGTGGGGCATTCTGACCGCACTGGCGTACCACGTTGTGGTGGGTGTTCGCCATATGCTGATGGACTTTGGCTATCTCGAAGAGACCTTCGAAGCCGGGAAACGCTCCGCTAACATTTCATTTGTGATTACAGTCGTGCTTTCACTTCTCGCAGGAGTTCTCGTATGGTAAGCAACGCCTCCGCATTAGGACGCAACGGCGTACATGACTTCATTCTGGTCCGTGCTACCGCCATCGTTCTCACCCTTTACATCATCTATATGATCGGTTTCTTCGCCACCAGCGGGGAGCTTACGTGGGAAATCTGGAGTGGGTTCTTCGGATCGGCCTTCACCAAAGTGTTCACCCTGCTGGCGCTGTTCTCCATCCTTATTCATGCCTGGATTGGTATGTGGCAGGTGCTGACCGATTACGTTAAACCTCTGGCGATTCGCCTCCCTCTGCAACTGGCCATTGTTGTTGCTCTGGTGGTTTACGTTATTTATGGATTTGTTGTGGTGTGGGGTGTGTAATGAAACTGCCAGTCAGAGAATTTGATGCTGTCGTCATTGGTGCGGGTGGCGCAGGTATGCGTGCCGCACTGCAAATTTCCCAGAGCGGCCAGAGCTGTGCGCTGCTCTCTAAAGTCTTCCCAACCCGTTCCCATACTGTGTCTGCGCAGGGCGGTATTACCGTTGCGCTGGGTAACTCCCATGAAGATAACTGGGAATGGCACATGTACGACACGGTAAAAGGTTCCGATTACATCGGTGACCAGGATGCCATCGAATATATGTGTAAAACCGGCCCGGAAGCGATTCTGGAGCTGGACCACATGGGTCTGCCGTTCTCCCGTCTGGAAAATGGCACCATCTATCAGCGTCCGTTTGGCGGCCAGTCGAAAAACTTCGGCGGCGAGCAGGCGGCACGTACCGCGGCGGCGGCTGACCGTACCGGTCACGCACTGCTACACACCCTGTATCAGCAGAACCTGAAAAATCACACCACCATCTTTTCCGAGTGGTACGCGCTGGATCTGGTGAAAAACGCCGATGGCGCAATCGTCGGTTGTACCGCACTGTGCATCGAAACCGGTGAAGTCGTTTACTTCAAAGCCCGCGCAACCGTGCTGGCGACCGGTGGTGCAGGCCGTATTTACCAGTCCACCACCAATGCCCACATCAACACCGGTGACGGGGTCGGTATGGCTATCCGCGCGGGCGTGCCGGTGCAGGATATGGAGATGTGGCAGTTCCACCCAACCGGTATCGCCGGTGCGGGCGTGCTGGTAACGGAAGGTTGCCGCGGTGAAGGGGGTTACCTGCTGAACAAACATGGCGAGCGCTTTATGGAGCGTTATGCCCCGAATGCGAAAGACCTGGCGGGTCGTGACGTGGTGGCGCGTTCCATCATGATCGAAATCCGTGAAGGCCGCGGCTGTGATGGCCCATGGGGTCCTCACGCGAAGCTGAAACTCGACCACCTGGGTAAAGAGGTGCTGGAATCCCGTCTGCCGGGCATCCTGGAACTGTCGCGCACCTTCGCACATGTCGACCCGGTGAAAGAGCCGATCCCTGTCATCCCAACCTGTCACTACATGATGGGCGGTATTCCGACCAAGGTGACCGGTCAGGCGCTGACCGTAAACGAGCAGGGCGAAGATGTGGTTATCCCTGGCCTGTTCGCAGTGGGCGAAATCGCCTGCGTATCGGTACACGGTGCTAACCGTCTGGGCGGCAACTCCCTGCTGGACCTGGTGGTGTTTGGTCGTGCGGTGGGTCTGCATCTGCAGGAATCCATTGCCGAGCAGGGTGCGCTGCGTGATGCGACCGACGACGAAATTGATGCCTCTCTTGAGCGCCTCAACCGCTGGAACGGTAACCGTAACGGCGAAGATCCGGTGGAAATCCGTAAAGCGCTGCAGGAGTGCATGCAGCACAACTTCTCGGTATTCCGCGAAGGCGACGCGATGGCCAAAGGTCTTGAGCAGCTGAAAGCGATCCGCGAGCGTCTCAAAAACGCCCGTCTGGATGACACCTCCAGCGAGTTCAACACCCAGCGCGTAGAGTGTCTGGAGCTGGATAACCTGATGGAAACCGCGTTCGCGACCGCGATGGCGGCAAACTTCCGTACCGAAAGCCGTGGCGCCCATAGCCGCTTCGACTTCCCGGAGCGTGACGATGAAAACTGGCTGTGCCATTCCCTGTATCTGCCAGAGTCGGAATCCATGACGCGTCGTAGCGTCAATATGGAACCGAAACTGCGTCCGGCGTTCCCGCCGAAGATTCGTACTTACTAATGCGGAGACAGGATAATGAAACTCGAATTCTCAGTTTATCGTTATAACCCGGATGTTGATGATGCTCCGCGTATGCAGGACTACACCCTGGAAGCGGAAGAAGGTCGTGACATGATGCTGCTGGATGCCTTAATCCAGCTGAAAGAGAAAGATCCGACCCTGTCGTTCCGTCGCTCATGCCGTGAAGGGGTCTGTGGCTCTGACGGTGTGAACATGAACGGCAAAAATGGCCTGGCCTGCATCACGCCAATTTCAGCGCTGCAGCGTCCGGGTCAGAAAATTGTTATCCGTCCTCTGCCAGGTCTGCCGGTCGTGCGTGATTTGGTGGTAGACATGGGGCAATTCTATGCACAATATGAGAAGATTAAGCCTTACTTATTGAATAATGGGCAAAATCCACCCGCTCGTGAGCACTTACAGTCTCCAGAGCAGCGTGAAAAACTCGATGGGTTGTACGAGTGTATTCTTTGTGCATGTTGTTCAACGTCCTGCCCGTCGTTCTGGTGGAACCCGGACAAGTTTATCGGCCCGGCCGGTCTGCTGGCTGCCTATCGCTTCCTGATCGATAGCCGCGACACCGAAACCGAAAGCCGTCTGGAAGGACTGAGTGACGCTTTCAGCGTATTCCGCTGCCATAGCATCATGAACTGCGTCAGTGTGTGTCCGAAGGGGCTGAACCCGACGCGCGCCATCGGCCATATTAAGTCGATGCTGCTGCAGCGCAGTGCGTAAGTAAATTTGCCGGACGGCGCTGCGCTTATCCGGCCTACGAGTCTGTAGGCCCGGTAAGCGTAGCGCCACCGGGCAAAATGCAGAAACCTTTAAAAACTGCCCTGAAGTTTAGACAGTTTCTAAAGGTTCCTTCGCGGGCCAAATGAAAAGAGCTCGCAGGTGAACCCCGGCACGTACACGGTGTGTACGTGGTAGTTTCTACGGCGAAAGTAAGCATAAAAATGCTTAAGGGATCACGATGCAGAACGGCGCAATGAAAGCCTGGCTGGACTCTTCTTACCTCTCTGGTGCCAACCAGAGCTGGATAGAACAGCTCTATGAAGACTTCTTAACCGATCCTGACTCAGTGGACGCAAACTGGCGTTCCATGTTCCAGCAGTTGCCTGGCACGGGAGTCAAACCGGATCAATTCCATTCCAAAACACGTGATTATTTCCGTCGTCTGGCGAAGGATGCCTCACGTTACTCTTCTGCGATTTCCGACCCTGACACCAATGCGAAGCAGGTTAAAGTCCTGCAGCTTATCAACGCTTATCGCTTCCGTGGTCACCAGCATGCGAATCTCGATCCGCTGGGACTGTGGAAACAAGACCGTGTGGCCGATCTCGATCCGGCGTATCACGATCTGACCGAGGCCGATTTCCAGGAAAGCTTTAACGTAGGTTCCTTTGCCATCGGCAAAGACACGATGAAGCTGGGCGATCTGATTGACGCGCTCAAGCAAACCTACTGCGGCTCCATCGGCGCGGAATACATGCACATTACCTCTACCGAAGAGAAACGCTGGATCCAGCAGCGCATCGAATCCGTAGCAGGCCACGCGACCTTCTCGGCTGACGAGAAAAAACGCTTCCTCAATGAACTGACGGCAGCGGAAGGGCTTGAGCGCTATCTGGGCGCGAAATTCCCGGGCGCAAAACGCTTCTCGCTGGAAGGCGGCGATGCGCTGGTGCCGATGCTGAAAGAGCTGATTCGTCACGCAGGCAAGAGCGGCACTCGTGAAGTGGTGCTGGGCATGGCGCACCGTGGTCGTCTGAACGTACTGGTCAACGTGCTGGGTAAAAAACCGCAGGACCTGTTCGACGAATTCGCGGGCAAACATAAAGAACACCTTGGCACCGGCGACGTGAAGTATCACATGGGCTTCTCGTCTGATATCGAAACCGAAGGCGGTCTGGTTCACCTGGCGCTGGCGTTTAACCCGTCACACCTGGAGATCGTCAGCCCGGTGGTTATCGGTTCCGTGCGTGCGCGTCTGGATCGTCTGGACGAGCCAAGCAGCAATAAAGTGCTGCCAATCACCATCCACGGTGATGCGGCGGTCACAGGACAGGGCGTGGTTCAGGAAACCCTGAACATGTCAAAAGCGCGTGGTTATGAAGTGGGCGGTACCGTGCGTATCGTCATCAATAACCAGGTGGGCTTCACCACCTCTAACCCGCTGGATGCGCGTTCTACCCCATACTGTACCGACATCGGTAAGATGGTTCAGGCGCCGATCTTCCACGTTAACGCGGACGATCCGGAAGCGGTCGCCTTCGTGACCCGTCTGGCGCTGGACTTCCGTAACACCTTCAAACGCGATGTGTTCATCGACCTGTTCTGCTACCGCCGTCACGGCCACAACGAAGCCGACGAGCCGAGTGCAACCCAGCCGTTGATGTACCAGAAAATCAAAAAACACCCGACCCCGCGCAAAATCTACGCTGACAAGCTGGAAAGCGAAAAAGTGGCGACGCTGGAAGATGCGACCGAGATGGTCAACCTCTACCGCGACGCGCTGGATGCAGGTGAATGCGTGGTGAAAGAGCTGCGTCCGATGAACATGCACTCCTTTACCTGGTCGCCGTACCTCAACCACGAGTGGGATGAGAGCTACCCGAACAAGGTCGAGATGAAGCGCCTGCAGGAGCTGGCTAAACGCATCAGCACCGTACCAGACGCTATTGAGATGCAGTCTCGCGTGGCGAAAATTTATGCTGATCGCCAGGCTATGGCCGCAGGCGAGAAGCTGTTCGACTGGGGCGGCGCGGAAACCCTGGCTTACGCGACACTGGTTGACGAAGGTATTCCTGTTCGTCTGTCCGGTGAAGATGCGGGCCGTGGCACCTTCTTCCACCGTCACGCGGTCGTGCATAACCAGTCCAACGGTTCAACGTACACCCCGCTGCAGCACGTGCACAACGGTCAGGGCCAGTTCAAGGTCTGGGACTCCGTGCTGTCTGAAGAAGCGGTGCTGGCCTTCGAATACGGTTACGCCACGGCTGAACCGCGTACCCTGACTATCTGGGAAGCGCAGTTCGGTGACTTCGCCAACGGTGCGCAGGTGGTTATCGACCAGTTCATCTCTTCCGGCGAGCAGAAATGGGGCCGTATGTGTGGCCTGGTGATGCTGCTGCCGCACGGTTATGAAGGTCAGGGCCCGGAACACTCCTCCGCGCGTCTGGAACGTTATCTGCAGCTCTGCGCTGAGCAGAACATGCAGGTCTGCGTACCGTCAACCCCGGCTCAGGTTTACCACATGCTGCGTCGTCAGGCGCTGCGCGGTATGCGCCGTCCGCTGGTGGTGATGTCGCCGAAATCCCTGCTGCGTCACCCGCTGGCGGTTTCCAGCCTGGATGAGCTGGCCAACGGCACCTTCCTGCCGGCTATCGGTGAAATTGATGAGCTGGATCCGCAGGCCGTGAAGCGCGTGGTGATGTGTTCTGGTAAGGTTTATTACGACCTGCTTGAACAGCGCCGTAAGAACGATCAGAAAGATGTCGCCATCGTGCGTATCGAACAGCTTTATCCGTTCCCGCACCAGGCGGTGCAGGAAGCGCTGAAACCGTACGCTCACGTACATGATTTTGTCTGGTGCCAGGAAGAGCCGCTCAACCAGGGCGCATGGTACTGCAGCCAGCATCATTTCCGTGAAGTGATTCCATTTGGGTCAGCCCTGCGCTATGCAGGTCGCCCGGCCTCCGCCTCTCCGGCGGTAGGGTATATGTCCGTTCACCAGAAGCAGCAACAAGATCTGGTCAATGACGCGCTGAACGTCGATTAATTAAAGGATACATAATGAGTAGCGTAGATATTCTTGTTCCCGACCTGCCTGAATCTGTAGCAGATGCGACCGTCGCTACCTGGCACAAAAAACCAGGCGATGCCGTTAAGCGTGATGAAGTGCTGGTAGAAATCGAAACTGACAAAGTGGTACTGGAAGTACCGGCTTCGGCGGATGGCGTTCTGGACGCAGTGCTGGAAGATGAAGGTACCACCGTCACCTCTCGTCAGATCCTGGGTCGCCTGCGTGAAGGCAACAGCGCGGGCAAAGAGTCCAGCGCGAAATCTGAAGAGAAAGCCTCTACACCGGCTCAGCGCCAGCAGGCTTCTCTGGAAGAACAGTCTAACGACGCGCTCAGCCCGGCGATCCGTCGCCTGCTGGCTGAACACAGCCTTGACCCGGCAGCCATTAAAGGTACCGGTGTGGGCGGTCGTCTGACCCGCGAAGACATCGACAAACACCTGGCGAAAGCGCCTGCTCAGGCAGAAGCGAAAGCGCCAGCGGCAGCCCCTGCAGCCCAGCCTGCTCTGGGCGCGCGCAGCGAAAAACGTGTCCCTATGACTCGCCTGCGTAAGCGTGTGGCTGAGCGTCTGCTGGAAGCGAAAAATTCCACGGCGATGCTGACCACCTTCAACGAAGTGAACATGAAGCCAATCATGGACCTGCGTAAGCAGTACGGTGACGCCTTCGAAAAACGTCACGGTATCCGTCTGGGCTTTATGTCCTTCTACGTGAAAGCGGTGGTTGAAGCGCTGAAACGCTACCCGGAAGTGAACGCGTCCATCGATGGCGATGACGTGGTTTACCACAACTACTTCGACGTCAGCATGGCGGTTTCGACCCCGCGTGGCCTGGTGACCCCGGTCCTGCGTGATGTTGATACCCTGGGTATGGCTGACATTGAGAAAAATATCAAAGAGCTGGCTGTGAAAGGCCGCGACGGCAAGCTGACCGTAGAAGACCTGACCGGCGGTAACTTCACCATTACCAACGGCGGTGTATTCGGTTCACTGATGTCTACCCCAATCATCAACCCGCCGCAGAGCGCGATCCTGGGTATGCATGCCATTAAAGATCGTCCTATGGCGGTAGACGGTAAAGTGGAGATCCTGCCAATGATGTACCTGGCGCTCTCTTACGACCACCGCCTGATCGACGGCCGCGAATCCGTGGGCTTCCTGGTCGCCATTAAAGAGCTGCTGGAAGATCCAACGCGTCTGCTGCTGGACGTCTAGTAACCATTTAGCATCACCTGCCCTGTAGGCCGGATAAGCGTAGCGCCATCCGGCACACAGATCGCGCCGGTCTACAGGTTTGAAGATAACGATTACCCTGAAGGATGGATAGAACACATGAACTTACATGAATATCAGGCCAAACAGCTGTTTGCCCGGTATGGCTTACCGGCTCCGGTGGGTTATGCCTGTACTACCCCGCGTGAAGCAGAAGAAGCCGCATCTAAAATCGGTTCCGGCCCGTGGGTAGTTAAGTGTCAGGTTCACGCTGGTGGCCGTGGTAAAGCGGGCGGTGTGAAGGTTGTTAAGAGCAAAGAAGAGATTCGTGCGTTTGCTGAACATTGGCTCGGCAAGCGTCTGGTGACCTACCAGACAGATGCGAACGGCCAGCCGGTTAACCAGATCCTGGTTGAAGCGGCGACTGATATCGCGAAAGAGCTGTACCTGGGCGCGGTGGTTGACCGTAGCTCCCGTCGCGTGGTGTTCATGGCGTCTACTGAAGGCGGCGTGGAAATCGAAAAAGTGGCGGAAGAGACCCCACACCTGATCCACAAAGTGGCTATCGATCCGCTGGCAGGTCCAATGCCTTACCAGGGTCGTGAGCTGGCGTTTAAACTGGGCCTGGAAGGTAAACTGGTTCAGCAGTTCACCAAGATCTTCATGGGCCTGGCGACGATCTTCCTGGAGCGTGACCTGGCGCTGATCGAGATCAACCCGCTGGTGATCACCACTCAGGGCGATCTGATCTGCCTCGACGGCAAACTTGGCGCTGACGGTAACGCTCTGTTCCGCCAGCCGGACCTGCGTGAAATGCGCGACCAGTCTCAGGAAGATCCACGTGAAGCGCAGGCTGCACAGTGGGAGCTGAACTACGTGGCGCTGGATGGCAACATCGGCTGCATGGTTAACGGTGCGGGCCTGGCAATGGGCACCATGGACATCGTTAAGCTGCACGGCGGTGAGCCAGCAAACTTCCTCGACGTAGGCGGTGGCGCAACCAAAGAGCGCGTAACCGAAGCGTTCAAAATCATTCTCTCCGACGACAATGTGAAGGCCGTTCTGGTTAACATCTTCGGCGGCATCGTACGTTGCGACCTGATCGCTGACGGTATCATCGGTGCGGTAGAAGAAGTGGGTGTTAACGTTCCGGTTGTTGTACGTCTGGAAGGTAACAACGCTGAACTCGGCGCGAAAAAACTGGCTGACAGCGGCCTGAATATTATTGCAGCGAAAAGTCTGACGGATGCAGCTCAGCAGGTTGTTGCCGCAGTGGAGGGGAAATAATGTCAGTTTTAATTAATAAAGATACCAAGGTTATCTGCCAGGGCTTCACCGGTAGCCAGGGGACTTTCCACTCCGAACAGGCGATTGCCTACGGTACGCAGATGGTTGGCGGCGTAACGCCAGGTAAAGGCGGTACCACGCACCTGGGTCTGCCGGTGTTCAACACCGTGCGTGAAGCTGTAGAAGCGACGGGCGCTACCGCGACCGTGATCTACGTTCCGGCTCCGTTCTGCAAAGACTCTATTCTGGAAGCCATCGATGCAGGCATTAAGCTTATTATCACCATCACTGAAGGCATCCCGACGCTGGATATGCTGACCGTGAAAGTGAAGCTGGACGAAGCGGGCGTGCGCATGATCGGCCCGAACTGCCCAGGCGTTATCACCCCGGGCGAATGCAAAATCGGCATCATGCCGGGCCACATTCATAAGCCGGGCAAAGTGGGGATCGTTTCCCGTTCCGGTACCCTGACCTATGAAGCGGTTAAGCAGACGACCGATTACGGCTTCGGCCAGTCCACCTGTGTGGGCATCGGCGGTGACCCAATCCCGGGCTCTAACTTCATCGACATCCTGAAGCTGTTCCAGGAAGATCCACAGACCGAAGCGATCGTCATGATCGGTGAGATCGGTGGTAGCGCGGAAGAAGAAGCGGCTGCTTACATCAAAGAACACGTGACCAAGCCTGTTGTCGGTTACATCGCGGGCGTGACTGCACCGAAAGGTAAACGTATGGGTCACGCAGGCGCAATCATCGCCGGTGGTAAAGGTACGGCTGATGAGAAATTTGCCGCGCTGGAAGCCGCAGGCGTGAAAACCGTTCGCAGCCTGGCGGATATCGGCGAAGCACTGAAATCCATCATTAAGTAAGTCCTCTCTGCTCCCCGGAAGGGGGGCGTTGCAGTATAAAAAATGTCCGTTTCGACATGGTTGGCCGCTGTAAAGCGGCCTTTTTTATTGCCTGCCGGGCGTCATGCAATAGTCACAACTGGGTGTTAATTAGAGAGGATGCAAAAGTAAAATAATTGTTATTTATTTGCCTTAGGAGAGCAGATGGAAAAAAACAAAAAACGTACTAAAATTTATGTCCTGAATAAATCAGTCATTAAGCATTACTAAGTTAATAAAAATCACTTCTGTTTATATTCATCCGTTGATTCGATAACCTTAATTGTATTTCATATACATATCTTTAACATGGTTTTTACCATGTTCACCACATCAAAACACAATTAACACATAGAATTGTTTTTGATTTAAATCAATGTTTAATCCTTGGAAAAAGGCGCCGAAAAGCGCTAAATTGTTCCCGATCAAAATGGCCGAAAAGTGGTAATTTTGCTATAAATTGATCGCCGTCGAAAAACGTAAATATGATTCAATAAAAACCTGTTTATTGTAAGGGTTTTGCAGCGTATTATATTTACGGGATCAATTTGAGTTTTTTATTAACGTATTCGTAACCTCACGTCATCGTTTTTATCCTCCCTCAGGGTAATAACGACGACAAGGATGCGAATAATTTGTATTGGGGCATGCGTGTGGGTCTCGTTCTGACGGGGTTCACTCTCGGAGTCTTCATGCGATGAGCAAGGAGTCATGATGTTAGATATAGTCGAACTGTCGCGCTTACAGTTTGCCTTGACCGCGATGTACCACTTCCTGTTTGTGCCACTGACGCTTGGTATGGCGTTCCTGCTGGCCATCATGGAAACGGTATACGTTCTCTCCGGCAAACAGATTTATAAAGATATGACCAAGTTCTGGGGCAAGTTGTTTGGTATCAACTTTGCGCTGGGCGTGGCAACCGGTCTGACCATGGAGTTCCAGTTCGGGACTAACTGGTCTTACTATTCTCACTATGTAGGGGATATTTTCGGTGCGCCGCTGGCCATTGAAGGTCTGATGGCCTTCTTCCTCGAATCCACCTTTGTAGGTCTGTTCTTCTTCGGTTGGGACCGTCTGGGTAAAGTCCAGCATATGGCGGTGACCTGGCTGGTGGCATTAGGTTCGAACCTGTCCGCGCTGTGGATCCTGGTCGCGAACGGCTGGATGCAGAACCCTATCGCGTCTGATTTCAACTTCGAAACCATGCGTATGGAGATGGTCAGCTTTGCCGAGCTGGTCCTGAACCCGGTAGCACAGGTTAAATTCGTCCACACCGTGGCTTCCGGCTATGTGTGCGGCGCGATGTTTGTGCTGGGCATCAGCTCTTATTACATGCTGCGTGGTCGTGACTTCGCCTTTGCCAAGCGCTCCTTTGCTATCGCTGCAAGCTTCGGTATGGCTGCCATCCTCTCTGTTATCGTTCTGGGTGATGAATCCGGTTACGAAATGGGTGACGTGCAGAAAACCAAACTGGCCGCAATTGAAGCCGAATGGGAAACGCAACCGGCACCTGCTGCCTTTACGCTGTTCGGTATCCCCGATCAGGATGCGCAGGAAAACCGCTTCGCGATTCAGATCCCTTACGCGCTGGGTATCATCGCAACCCGTTCTGTTGATAAGCAGGTGACGGGTCTGAAAGAGCTGATGGTTCAGCATGAAGAGCGTATCCGTAACGGTATGAAAGCCTACTCGCTGCTGGAACAGCTGCGTGCCGGCTCGACAGACCAGGCTGTTCGTGACCAGTTCAATACCGTGAAGAAAGATCTCGGTTACGGTCTGCTCCTGAAACGTTATACCCCGAATGTTTCTGATGCGACGGAAGCGCAGATCCAGATGGCAACCAAAGACTCCATTCCGCGTGTTGCACCGCTGTACTTTGCGTTCCGTATCATGGTGGGCTGCGGCGTCATCATGCTGCTGATCATTGCGGCGTCCTTCTGGTCTGTGATTCGTAATCGCATCGGCGAGAAAAAATGGCTGCTGCGTACCGCGCTGTACGGTATTCCACTGCCGTGGATCGCGATTGAATCTGGCTGGTTTGTTGCGGAGTATGGCCGTCAGCCATGGGCGATTGGTGAGGTACTGCCAACGGCAGTGGCGAACTCTTCCCTGACAGCGGGCGACCTGATCTTCTCCATGCTGCTGATTTGTGGTCTGTACACCCTGTTCCTGGTGGCTGAACTGTTCCTGATGTTCAAGTTCGCGCGCCTTGGCCCGAGCAGCCTGAAAACCGGTCGCTATCACTACGAGCAGTCCACTGCGACTACTCAGCCGGCACGCTAAGACAGGAGTCATCAAATGATCGATTATGAAGTATTACGTTTTATCTGGTGGCTGTTGGTCGGCGTTCTGCTGATCGGTTTTGCCGTCACGGATGGTTTCGACATGGGGGTGGGGATGCTCACCCGTTTCCTCGGTCGTAATGACACCGAGCGTCGAATCATGATCAACTCCATCGCCCCGCACTGGGACGGTAACCAGGTGTGGCTGATCACCGCTGGCGGCGCGCTGTTCGCTGCCTGGCCGATGGTCTACGCGGCTGCGTTCTCCGGTTTCTATGTGGCGATGATTCTGGTGCTGGCCTCTTTATTCTTCCGTCCGGTCGGTTTCGACTACCGTTCCAAGATTGAAGATACCCGCTGGCGCAACCTGTGGGACTGGGGCATCTTTATCGGTAGCTTCGTTCCGCCGCTGGTGATTGGCGTGGCCTTTGGTAACCTGCTGCAGGGCGTACCGTTCCACATGGACGAGTACATGCGTCTTTACTACACCGGTAACTTCTTCCAGCTGCTGAATCCGTTTGGTCTGCTGGCAGGTATCGTGAGCGTGGCGATGATCATCACGCAGGGCGCAACCTACCTGCAGATGCGTACCGTGGGTGAACTGCACCTGCGTTCTCGCGCGACGGCTCAGGTTGCCGCGCTGGTTACGCTGGTCTGCTTCGCGCTGGCCGGTGTGTGGGTGGTGTACGGCATTGATGGCTACGTGGTCACGTCCGCTATCAACCACGCAGCGCCGTCTAACCCGCTGACTAAAGAAGTCGCGCGTCAGGCAGGTGCATGGCTGGTGAACTTCAACAATACGCCTGTTCTGTGGGTTGTCCCTGCACTGGGTGTGTTGCTGCCGCTGCTGACCGTGCTGACGTCTCGCCTGGAGAAAGGCGCCCTGGCGTTCGTGTTCTCTTCACTGACGCTGGCGTGCATCATCCTGACTGCGGGTATCGCCATGTTCCCATTCGTCATGCCATCCAGCACCATGCTGAATGCTAGCCTGACCATGTGGGATGCAACCTCCAGCCATATGACGCTGAACCTGATGACCTATGTTGCTTGCGTGTTCGTTCCGATTGTTCTGGCCTACACCATCTGGTGTTACTGGAAAATGTTCGGACGTATTACTAAAGAGCATATCGAAAGCAACACCCACTCTATGTACTAAGTAAGGAGCTGAATATGTGGTACTTCGCATGGATTTTAGGGACGCTTCTTGCCTGTGCTTTTGGTGTCATCACTGCCCTGGCGCTTGAGCACGTTGAAGCGACCAAAGCAGGTGAAGAAAAACACTGATGAATATTATCGCGACACTTTACGCGGTAATGGATAAGCGCCCGTTACGGGCGCTTTCTTTAGTGATGGCATTACTGCTGGCAGGTTGTATCTTCTGGGACCCTTCGCGCTTTGCAGCGAAAACCAGCGAGCTGGAAATCTGGCATGGCTTCCTCATTATGTGGGCGGTGTGCGCAGGTGTGATCCACGGCGTGGGCTTTCGCCCGAAAGCCATTCACTGGCAGGGGATTTTTTGCCCCCTCATTGCCGATCTGGTGCTTCTCGCAGGTTTGATTTTCTTCTTCTTCTGAATAAGAAATGTCCGTTAACGTTATGGGCTTACCCGAGCCCATAAAAATTTACTCTCCGTTTACTTTCTCCCATTCCAAACCATCTTTCCCGCGCGTATAGTAGCGAAGTTTAAAAGCTCTAACTTTTGTTGCATTACTGGGATGTAAAGTGAATACAACGCTGTTTCGATGGCCGGTTCGTGTCTATTACGAAGATACCGATGCCGGTGGTGTGGTTTACCACGCCAGCTACGTTGCTTTTTATGAACGGGCACGCACAGAGATGCTGCGCCATCATCACTTTAGTCAACAGGTGCTGTTGGCTGAGCGAGTTGCCTTCGTGGTACGCAAGATGACGCTTGAGTATTTTGCGCCTGCCAGACTCGACGATATGCTCGAAGTCCAAACTGAAATTACATCAATGCGCGGGACCTCACTGGTTTTCACGCAGCGGATAGTCAACGCAGAGAACACCGTACTGAACTCAGCTGAAGTACTGATTGTTTGTGTTGATCCAACCATAATGAAGCCTCGTGCGCTTCCTAAGTCTATTGTCGCGGAGTTTAAGCAGTGACTGACATGAATATCCTTGATTTGTTCCTGAAGGCAAGCCTTCTGGTTAAACTTATCATGTTGATTTTGATTGGTTTTTCAATCGCATCCTGGGCCATCATCATCCAGAGAACGCGTATCCTCAATGCTGCTGGCCGTGAAGCAGAAGCGTTTGAAGATAAGTTCTGGTCGGGCATTGAGCTTTCTCGTCTGTATCAGGAAAGCCAGGGACGCCGTGAAAACCTGACCGGCTCCGAGCAAATTTTTTATAGCGGCTTCAAAGAGTTCGCCCGTCTTCACCGCGCAAATAATCATGCGCCGGAAGCGGTTGTGGAAGGGGCCTCGCGTGCCATGCGTATCTCGATGAACCGAGAGCTGGAAAATCTTGAAACCCACATTCCTTTCCTCGGTACTGTCGGTTCCATCAGCCCGTATATCGGCCTGTTTGGTACGGTGTGGGGCATCATGCACGCCTTTATCGCGCTGGGCGCGGTGAAGCAGGCGACGCTGCAGATGGTTGCCCCGGGTATTGCAGAAGCACTGATTGCGACCGCTATCGGTCTGTTTGCGGCAATCCCGGCGGTTATGGCTTACAACCGTCTGAACCAGCGCGTGAACAAACTGGAATTGAACTACGACAACTTTATGGAAGAGTTCACTGCGATTCTGCACCGTCAGGCGTTTACCAGCACCGAGAGCAACAAGGGGTAAACCATGGCCAGATCGCGTGGACGAGGTCGTCGCGAGCTCAAGTCCGAAATCAATATCGTTCCACTGCTGGACGTTCTGTTGGTACTGCTGCTGATCTTCATGGCGACAGCGCCAATCATTACCCAGAGCGTGGAAGTGGATCTGCCGGATGCGACAGAATCACAGGCGGTAAGCACCAATGACGATCCTCCGGTTATCATTGAGGTTTCCGGCGTAGGGCAATATAGCGTCGTGGTTGAAAAAGATCGTATGGATCAGCTTCCACCTGAACAGGTCATTGCTGAAGCGCAGCGTCGCCTGGAGTCAAATCCGAAAACGGTCTTCTTAATCGGTGGCGCGAAAGACGTACCCTACGATGAAATTATTAAAGCGCTGAACTTGCTACATAGTGCGGGTGTTAAGTCAGTTGGCTTAATGACTCAGCCTATTTGATCATCCGCGTAGTTTTTGGGAACCGATAGTGTCAAAGGCAACCGAACAGAACGACAAGCTTAAGCGAGCGATAATCGTCTCCGCAGTGCTGCATGTGATTCTCTTTGCAGGGCTGATCTGGAGTTCGTTCGACGAGCATATTGATGCATCAGGCGGCGGTGGCGGTTCTTCCATTGACGCCGTAATGGTGGATCCCGGTGCGGTCGTGCAGAACTATAACCGTCAGCAACAGCAGCAGGCGAGTGCAAAACGAGCTGAAGAGCAGCGTGAAAAACAGGCGCAACAGCAAGCGGAAGAACTGCGTGAAAAGCAGGCCGCTGAGCAGGAGCGTCTGAAGCAGCTTGAAAAAGAACGTTTGCAGGCCCAGGAAGCGGCGAAAGAGCAGGCACAGCAGCAGAAGCAAGCTGAAGAGGCCGCGAAGAAAGCCCAGGAACAGCAAAAGCAGGCGGAAGAGGCGGCAGCGAAAGCCGCAGCGGATGCAAAAGCACAGGCTGATGCCCAGGCGAAATTAGCGGCAGAAGCGGCGAAGAAAGCTGCTGCCGACGCCCAGAAGAAAGCCGAAGCGGAAGCCGCGAAGAAAGCCGCTGCTGATGCCCAGAAGAAAGCTGAAGCCGAAGCCGCGAAGAAAGCCGCTGCCGATGCTCAGAAGAAGGCTGAAGCCGAAGCTGCGAAAAAAGCCGCTGCTGATGCTCAGAAGAAAGCTGAAGCAGAAGCCGCGAAGAAAGCCGCTCAGGAAGCAGAGAAGAAAGCTGCTGCCGAGGCTGCGAAGAAAGCGGCTGCTGCAGAGAAAGCCGCGGCAGAAAAAGCCGCTGCTGACAAAAAAGCTGCAGCTGAGAAGGCCGCTGCCGATAAGAAAGCAGCAGCTGAAAAAGCGGCTGCTAAAAAGGCTGCCGCCGCTGAAAAAGCCGCTGCTGCCGCAGGGGTTGACGATCTGCTGGGCGATTTGAGCTCCGGTAAGAATGCGCCGAAAACGGGCGGTGGGGCGAAAGGAAGTAATGCTGCTCCTGCGGGAAGTGGTAACACTAAGAACAACGGTGCTTCTGGCGCTGAAATCAATGACTATAAGAACCAGATTGCTGCGGCTATAGCCAGCAGGCTTAACGATAAATCATTGTATACCGGGAAAACGTGCAGACTGCATATTAAACTGGCTACTGATGGTATGGTGCTGAGCGTTGAGTCAGAAGGTGGAGATGAAGCATTGTGCCAGGCTGCGCTTGTTGCGGTTAACCAGGCAAAATTGCCTAAACCACCGAGCCAGGCTGTGTATGAGGTATTCAAAGATGCCTCGCTGAACTTTAAGCCATGAGCAAAATGGCAGCGGTTTATGTTGGCGAGTTCTGATAGTTTTGTGTAAATGAGTTTGTTAACCTTCTGCTAAATTATCCAGGGCGAATTGTTCGGATAAGGGAGATATGATGAAGCAGGCATTACGATTAGCGTTTGGTTTTTTAGTACTGTTGACTGCAACAGTACATGCAACAGTCAGCATTGACATTACAGACTGGAACGACTCGGCACGCCCAATCGGTGTTGTTCCGTTCCAGTGGGCCGGTTCTGGCGCTGCACCTGAAGATGCCGGTGGCATCGTGGCGGCTGACCTGCGTAACAGCGGTAAATTCAACCCGTTAGATCGTTCTCGTCTGCCTCAGCAGCCGGGTAGCGCGCAGGAAGTTCAGCCTGCGGCATGGTCTGCACTCGGAATTGATGCCGTAGTTGTGGGGCAGGTTACCCCTAACCCGGACGGCTCTTACAATGTGGCCTGGCAGCTGGTGGATACCGGCGGTGCACCAGGTACCGTTCTGGCACAGAACTCTTACAAGGTCACTAAACAGTACCTGCGCTA
The DNA here is from genome assembly GCF_026319105.1 of Enterobacter sp. HSTU-ASh6. Classification (NCBI taxonomy): domain Bacteria; kingdom Pseudomonadati; phylum Pseudomonadota; class Gammaproteobacteria; order Enterobacterales; family Enterobacteriaceae; genus Enterobacter; species Enterobacter sp. HSTU-ASh6. The sequence continues at coordinate 67,794 of NZ_WSPD01000021.1, forward strand.
TGCGGCACACGCAGCCAGCGATGCGGTATTCGAAAAACTGACCGGCATTAAAGGTGCGTTCCGTACCCGTATTGCTTACGTGGTACAGACCAACGGTGGTCAGTTCCCGTATGAGCTGCGCGTATCTGACTACGATGGTTACAACCAGTTCCTGGTGAAGCGTTCTTCCCAGCCTCTGATGTCTCCAGCCTGGTCTCCGGACGGCTCTAAACTGGCCTATGTCACCTTCGAAAGCGGCCGTTCTGCGCTGGTTATCCAGACGCTGGCTAACGGTGCAGTTCGTCAGGTGGCGTCGTTCCCTCGCCACAACGGTGCGCCGTCGTTCTCTCCGGACGGGTCTAAACTGGCGTTTGCGCTGTCTAAAACCGGTAGCCTGAACCTGTACGTAATGGACATTGGCTCTGGCCAGATCCGTCAGGTAACCGACGGTCGCAGCAACAACACTGAACCTTCATGGTTCCCGGACAGTCAAAACCTGGCGTTTACCTCTGACCAGGCTGGCCGTCCACAAATCTACAAAGTAAACATCAACGGCGGTGCTCCGCAGCGTATTACCTGGGAAGGTTCTCAGAACCAGAACTCAGACGTGAGCAGCGACGGTAAATTTATGGTAATGGTAAGCTCCAACGGTGGGCAGCAACACATTGCCAAACAAGATCTGGTAGCGGGTGGCGTGCAAGTTCTGTCGTCAACGTTCCTGGATGAAACGCCAAGTCTGGCACCTAACGGCACTATGGTAATCTACAGCTCTTCTCAGGGGATGGGATCTGTGCTGAATCTGGTTTCTACAGATGGGCGTTTCAAAGCGCGTATTCCGGCAACTGATGGACAGGTAAAATCACCTGCCTGGTCGCCGTATCTGTAAATAATAATTAATTGATTACTAAAGGAATCATAGAAATGCAACTGAACAAAGTGCTGAAGGGGCTGATGATCGCTCTGCCTGTAATGGCAATCGCAGCGTGTTCTTCTAACAAGAACGCCAGCAATGACCAGAGCGGCGAAGGCATGATGGGTGCCGGCACCGGTATGGACGCGAACGGCAATGGCAACATGTCTTCTGAAGAGCAAGCGCGTCTTCAGATGCAGCAGCTGCAGCAGAACAACATCGTTTACTTCGATCTGGATAAATACGACATCCGTTCTGACTTCGCTGCGATGCTGGATGCTCACGCTAACTTCCTGCGTAGCAACCCATCTTACAAAGTCACCGTAGAAGGTCACGCGGACGAACGTGGTACTCCAGAGTACAACATCTCCCTGGGTGAACGTCGTGCTAACGCTGTTAAAATGTACCTGCAGGGTAAAGGCGTTTCTGCTGACCAGATCTCCATCGTTTCTTACGGTAAAGAAAAACCTGCAGTACTGGGTCACGACGAAGCGGCTTACTCCAAAAACCGTCGTGCCGTACTGGTTTACTAAGAGAATTGCATGAGCAGTAACTTCAGACATCAACTGTTGAGTCTGTCGTTACTGGTTGGAATAGCGGCCCCCTGGGCCGCTTTTGCTCAGGCACCAATCAGTAGTGTCGGCTCAGGCTCGGTAGAAGACCGGGTCACTCAACTCGAGCGTATTTCAAACGCTCACAGCCAGCTTTTAACCCAACTCCAGCAACAACTTTCCGATAACCAAAACGATATTGACTCTCTTCGCGGACAGATTCAGGAAAGCCAGTATCAGCTTAACCAGGTTGTGGAACGTCAGAAGCAAATCTTGTTGCAAATAGATAGCCTGAGCAGCGGTGGTGCAGCGCAAGCACAGCCAGCCGCGGGCGATCAGAGCGGGGCGGCAACCTCTGCGCCGGCAGCGGATGCATCTGCTTCAACAGGCGCGCCTGTACAGAGCGGTGATGCGAATACCGATTACAACGCGGCCATTGCCCTGGTGCAGGATCAATCTCGTCAGGATGACGCGCTTGTTGCGTTTCAGAACTTCGTTAAGAAATACCCTGATTCCACTTATCAGCCGAATGCGAATTACTGGCTTGGTCAGTTGAATTACAACAAGGGTAAAAAGGACGATGCGGCGTTTTATTTTGCCTCAGTGGTGAAAAACTATCCGAAATCGCCAAAAGCGCCTGATGCGATGTACAAAGTGGGCGTAATCATGCAGGACAAAGGCGACACTGCGAAGGCCAAAGCGGTTTACCAGCAGGTGGTTGCAAAATTCCCGGGCACCGAAGGTGCTAAGCAGGCGCAAAAACGTCTGAATTCGATGGGATGATTACCGCATGACCAGAAATCGCGTTATTTCTGGTCGTGCCGCATGATTACTAAGCAGTTAAGTGATCTTCATCGAAATTTTTGTTGCGCTGAATTCTTAAATCAGTAATATATGCCGCCGTTGCCACGGGATATCAAACAACGTGAAAACAGCGTAAAAGTGGGTCGTTAGCTCAGTTGGTAGAGCAGTTGACTTTTAATCAATTGGTCGCAGGTTCGAATCCTGCACGACCCACCAC